>JAJYOS010000438.1 GCA_021796055.1 Bacteroidota bacterium | reverse complement strand
GATCCCCTTCAAGAGCCTGCGTTTTCCGGCCAAGGATGTTCAGAACTGGGGAATAGAATTCTTCCGGAACCTCCCGAGAAAAAGCCGCATTCAGATCTCCTGGGTGAAACTAAACCTGAATGACCCATGCGTTTTATGTCAGACGGGAACCTTGAATGGTCTTGAGGGTCTTCAGTCGACAGGAGCGCTTGAGTTACTCCCATACGCAATGGCTGTCGAGAGCGGAGACATAAACGATAATACCAATCCAAGTTCCGGATTCTCCAACGGCCCCATCAAAGGAAGAGCCGGCCTCGGTATGAAGTATACCCCCAATCCCAGCCTGTCGCTGGAGGCTGTCGCGAATCCTGACTTCAGCCAGATCGAGTCCGATGCCACACAGATAAGTGTCAATAATACTTACGCTTTGTTCTATCCGGAGAAACGCCCGTTCTTCATGGATGGGAGCGATATTTTTGCGACAACAATACAGGCATATTATTCGAGGATGATAAACAACCCCATCGCCGCGGGTAAGGTCGTAGAGAAAGCCGGTCCGTGGTCCGTGGCATATTTAGGGGCGGAAGACAGGGATTCTCCTTTCATAATTGCTGGCGAGGAAGGCAGCGTCTCAGACAACAACGGCGATAACACGTTCCCGACTTCGTACAGGTCGTTCTCGAATATACTTAGGGCCAGATACAATTTTGGTCTGCAGTCTTTTGTCGGAGGACTGGCGACGACCAGGAATTTTACACGCGCCCACAACTATGTCGGCGGCCTCGATTGGAGTCTGTTCTTCGGAGGGAGCTACACCTTCGACGGGCAATTCCTCGTGTCGAATACTCGCGAACTTAACGATACGAATCTCGTTTCCGACCCGACTTTTTTCGGCAACACGAAATTCACAAAAGCGTTCGACGGTCAGGAATACAACGGGACAGGATTCCAGACAGACTTCAGACGAGACGCGAGAAACTACAGTTTTAGGGTGACTTACAAGGATTTCTCGCCGACTTTTCAATCAGAGGACGGATACGTCTTCTCGAACGATCTGCGAACCGTGGACATGGACCATACGCTTGCATTCTATCCAAACACTCCGCTCATCGACAACTGGGGTCTCGACCTGGAATCGGGCCTGCATTTCGATTACCAGGGTGCTCGAAAAGAGAGGTGGGTCGTTCCGGGCATCTTCATAAATCTGAAGAGCCAGACGCAGTTGAACGTCAATTACCTTCTCGTCAACGACGAGCTATTCAACTCGGTAAATTTCGTCCGGGTGAATAGATGGGAATTCAATCTCTATTCTAATCCAATCAGCTGGCTGTCGGCGAGTATAAACGGAGAGGTCGGCAGATTCATTTACCGCAACGATCCGCCGGCGTTAGGGAGAGGTCACAACCTCAGCGCCGAAGTGATTCTGAAGCCTACCGACAGACTCTCACTGACATTGGATTATTCGAGGTCGCGGCTTTCGAACGTTGTTGGCGGTGAACTGCTCTTCGACGGCTACATCTCGAGGCTCGTGGGAATTTATCAGTTCAGTAATACAATATTCATCCGACTGGTGGGACAATACGACCAGTTCCAGAAACAGATCGAGCTCGACCCTCTCTTCAGTTTCAAGCTCAACCCATTCACGATATTCTATGCCGGATCGACGCACAGCATGGAATATTACGGAGAACCTTACGGCATAGTGCAGACTGAACGACAGTTCTTCATAAAGCTCCAGTATCTCTGGAGAAATTAACACTGCCGGTAGTCCTCAAAAGATTTTTGAGATATCGAGTCAAAGTGTGCAAAATCAGCATATTCTGTTCCCTGACCGTTTTGAATCAAAAAAATGTTGCAAGTCAATCTCTGATTTCTTATCCTAAAAGCGGTAGAAGTCGATAGGGACGCCAGATAATAGTACCGGCGAGTATAAAACATAATCTGAGCGTCCATGAACAAGAGAGCACACCCAATTTACTTTGGGGCATTCTTCATTGCAGGTAACGTCTGCACTCCCCTACCCGCAGCTGACGGATATCATTACTGCCGGACTTCGATAGTCGTCTGTTTCCCCAACCCCAAAGAACTCATTCATGCACGCGTCCTTCAAGTTCCCCGGAATCAAATCGAGAGAAATGCCGAATGAAGCGGGAGAATGAAAGCCGCCGACATGTCATTTGCCTTCTTAACCAGGACGTTTGCCGAACAATCGAAGATTCTTTAATGAGAGGACCGGGAGAGAGATTAAAATAAGCAGCCCCCGGAACACCGCATGTGTTTCCGCTGAGGAAGTTTCGGCGGGCGATATGCATAAAACAAAGGAGAGGATACAAAAATGGAGAGCAACCACAAGTATCTGATCACGGCAGCAGAGATCACCGTCTTCTTTGCAATAGGTTCGATCTCCCTTGCCCCGGACCGGGGTCAACCATCGTCATCAAACCCGGCCAAAATCGAGGCGGGCTCAGCTGAAAATATATGCCTCGAATTTTCGCGGACTCAGTGTCCCTACTGTGGCTGTCCATACCTTTATCGTCACCGCGAAACGGCGGGAGAAGACAATGATTCGGTCATCGTTTTCGCGCATGCCTGTCCCAACAACTCGAGATCCGGTGGCAAAGCAGCCGAAGGAGGAAAAGACCGGAAAGCCCCGTTGTTTGTGGACGTTATACTGCCAGGGTACAATTCCAGGAATTAGATAAAGCTGATCGTTAACCGCGCTTCAACTTGCAGAGAGGAAACGAAGACCTTGCCAAGAATTCTCATTGAAGGGACAAGTTCAGCTACATGGGAAACACGCCGGACGACAACGCTAACCCGCCGGCGTGAATCCTTTTTCTGAATCGGGTCCAATTCACAACTACAACTCTAATTCACACAGGAGGAAACATGGTACGCAAGCTAACAGCTCTCGCATCAGTACTGATAATAATCGGAGCAGCCAGCTCCAGTGCTCAGACACTATCTGTCGCAAAACAAGGGGACAAAGCGGTTCTTTTCAACTTTGTCGGGCTGAGCGCGATAGATCTCGGCGCTTATCAGGGCGGGATAGGAGGAAAATACTTCTTCTCGGACGGCATGGCGCTGAGAGCGATGCTCCTTTTCGGCATAGACAACACGACGCAGAGCGGCGTCCCTCAAGCGACCGACAATAAACTCTCCTTCGGGATCGGTGGGGGCCTCGAGTACCATCTTCCCCTGGCTTACCACATCAGCCCGTATTTCGGAGGCCTCCTCTCTTTTCAGACAGCCGCCGAAACAGTCAATCCCGGCGCAACCAAAACAAGCACGACCAGTTTCGGGCTGGGAGCTCTGGGAGGAATCGAATATTTCTTCAACGACAACCTTAGCTTGAGCGCAGAGTATCAATTCGGTCTCACGAGCACCTCGTACACGGGCCTCCCGAACCAGAGCGAATTCAAGTTTGGATTTCAGACGGCTGGTTTGACATTAGCGGCTTACTTTTAAGGGATATCGAACTGCCCTCATCTGTACCATTCGATACAGATGACTTCGGCAAGCATTTAAAGTATTATCATATGATCGGGTCGGAGACGGGCAGGCTGCCAGACTCCGGAGCGCTTGTCCCTTTAAAGTAAATAGGACAGGGACTTCAGCTCTTTTGCCCCTTCGACTGGATAGCCGTGTTCACATTGTTCAACGCACGCAGGAGACTGCTCAACCCTGACGGTACCGAAGCGTTCGCTTCGACAGCTACAGTCTTTGATTGGTTGCCTGCGTTCCAGGTTACCGACATGTCGAATCCATCCATGATGCGTTGAGCCGCTTGATAGACGCTATCAAGAGAATGAAAATTGGCGGATTCAAATGCGACCTTGAGTGTGTCCAGCTCGGACTCTGTCATACGGTAAGTGTATGTCGTAATCGCAGAACCGGGGCTGAATTGAGAAGTGTATTTCGCAAGCCCCGTCGAGTCGATAACCGTATGTTCTTTTGAGCCCGCAAACCCACCGGTGACCCAATATTCGTATGTGTTCGACACGGGTACAGGCATCTCATTTGACCGCGGACCAAGGATGTTGCAACTAATTACTCCAGTTGCGATCAGAAAAAAGATAGCAAGTTTCGTCGCTGCAAGCCGCCGCATACCTACCTCCTTTTGCTTGCCGGAATTTTATCCGTGCCCCGAGTAAAAGTCAATACCCGTGTTCACTACAAGTCTGCCGAATTCACCTATCTAAGGATCTTGAGAAAGGAGTTTCGTCGCTCCCGCAAGACGACTGTGCTACTCTGTTGGTCGCGGCGGGACTATCCACCAGGCAACAAGATAAGTTATCACTACGGGGATCACACCGGTGACAAAACAAGTGAATACGACGCCTAATCTCACAATTGTCGGGTCCACATCAAGCATTTCAGCGAGTCCGCCGCAGAGACCTGCCAACTTCTTATCGCTTCTCGACCTGTACAATTTAGTCATCGCCAAGCCTCCATGAAGGAATTGTAATATGATTTTTTATAACGCGACGCATATCGGGTGAAATTGTTCCAATCGGACGATATTCACGGTATGGATGGATTAGGCTCGTAGAACGGGTGAACGTAAAAAGGGAGGCCACTGCGGTTTCCGATTCGCGGAAAAGACGCCGTGACCTCTGTATTTGGAAGTATTGCTGATTGCTACTTCATGTTGCTCAGCTGCTTGCCATCGTAGTATCTATCTTCATGAGACAGCGAATAGACATAGTTGGCCAGATCCCACCTTTGCTTGTCCGTCAGGATCTGTGCATAAGACGGCATCGGCGTTCCGTTTAAGCCGGTGCTGAAAATGAGATATATTTTTTCGGGTGTCCTGCCAACCTTGAGGTCCCACGGGCGAGTAAGGTTCGTCGGCTGAATGTGGTTCCCCTGATCATCCGTCACGGTCGGTGCGGAGGGACCGTTTCCTTCGCCGGTGATTCCGTGGCAGCTCCAGCAATGCATGTCGAGGTAAACCTCCCTGCCGCGTTCTATGCTGTCGTACGTATACGGAATAGGAGTGGATACTTTCACCGTGTCGAGAGGGTACTGCGTCGAATCACTGAACACGGGTGAGAGTGTCTTGATGTACTCGACAACGGAATACTGATCGGCAATGCTCATCTGGGCAAAAGAAGGCATGGCGGTATGATAAATTCCGGAATTGACTATTCTAAGCAGGTCATAATCGGTCGGGAGCTCACCGGAAGCGGTGCTTCTGAACTTGAACACCCCAAGGTTGAAGTCTCTGGGTTTCGTCGCGAGCGATACGGAAACCGGACCGTTCCCGTCCCCGTTGTCGCCATGGCAAGGGGCGCAAGCCTCGTGATAAACCGCTTTCCCGCGCGCGACGCTCACTTGATCCGATCCGTTATAACTTGTGGCACAGGAGTAAAGCCCGACAGCCAGGGAGATGATTGCTGCGACCAGCGCTGACTTGATTATATTTGTCTTCATTCTCATCTCCTTTCCTTAAAATCCCACCATCACACCCAACGTAGTGAGCGTCGTCTTTGCATCTGTCGGTGATCCCGGCGGCGCGGTTGGGGTGTTGTCGTCGAGGAAACTCAGCTCCGCGTAAGCGCCGACGTTCGGAGCAAAATGGTAGCGAATTCCGCCTGTATACTGATTCTGCTTCTCGGATGTCTCCTTCACTTTTGTGAAGTCATATCTTCCGTAAATGAACACCTTCTCCGGTATAATGAGTACGTTGAGCCCCACGAAACCGCCGTTCATGGTCTCTTTAATACCGCCTATATTATTGTCAATTGCGTTCATATACTGGAACGAGAGATCGAATCGCTTCGTCCATGGATCATTCGCTTCGACCGCAAAACCCATCCTCGCGAGGTTGTCCGACGCATTGGCTGCGACCAATTGCTTGCCGCCGTAATAGTACAGGCCGAGCCTGAACGGTGCATTGTCAACATATGCGGTCTGTTCGAGCATGAGGAAGGCAGCCCGGTTTTCCTTCAATGAGGCACCGCCGTCAGTACCGTCGCTCAGCGCCACCTCATAGCG
>JAJYOS010000437.1 GCA_021796055.1 Bacteroidota bacterium | reverse complement strand
AACGCCAAGTACAGCATTGGAAACGTCAATTTCGAGAAGGACGACGTGTTACTACTTTACACCGACGGCGTGTCCGAAGCGAGCGACAGCAATTTCACCCTGTACGGCGAAGAAAAGTTGAAGAAAAAACTCTCGGAAGTGGCAAGCCTCGAACCGAAGAGAATGTGTTACGAAATACTCGACTCAGTCCAGCGGTTTTCCGCGTCTTCGGCTTATGCGGACGATAAGACGATAGTCGTGATAAAGAGAATGGCATAGGAGGTCCGATGTCTGAGGAGGCAGTTCGGCTTCAAGATAAATATATCGTCGATCCGGCTCACGCGCCGGGCGTGAAACTGGTGAAGGCGTTCTCGAACGCTTTCAAAAACGTAATCGCAACAGCCCGGACGTGTTATTCATCTAAAGGTATTATCGAAGATGAAACTGTCGACGTGGAGAAATATGCCGACCTGGCAAGAAGTATTTACGATGCCGGTCACCACACCACTTTTCAGCATGCCGCATTTCAATTCGAGCTGTCAAATGTGTCGAGACAGTTCCTCTGGTCATTTCTTCACTCACACCCTTTCTACAATTCTGAGCAAGTCAGCCAGAGGTACGTGGAAGTTAAAGAAGGAAATTTCTTCATCCCTTCGCTAAAGGGTGAGGCCTTGGACATTTATCTGAAGGCTGTGGCAAGACAGCACGAGGCATACAGACAACTGGTTGACCTCCTTGCAAAGCCCGCGGCAGACGAGTATTTCAAGAGATTTCCGCGGAGGATAGGCGATAAACGCTTTTCCGGAGAGATCAAGAAAAAGGCGCAGGAAATAGCAAGATACGTCCTACCGGTTGCTACCTTTTCTTACCTGTATCATACCGTTAGCGGCTTAACCCTCCTTCGGTACGCGAAGATGCAAAACGCAGGCGATACCTCTCCCGAGCAGAGGCGGGTAGTCAGCATGATGGTAGACGAGCTTCTCAAATTTGATCCGAACTATAGAATAGTTCTTGAGGAGCCTCTTGATGAAAAGTCCTTCGTTGAGTACGAGTACAGGAATTCTGGAGTCGGTTCGAAATTCATCGAGGAGTTCGACAAGGACCTGGAAGGACATACTTCAAGGCTCGTCGATTACAAGAGCAATTCTCAGAAAGTAATCGCGGATGCGGTCAGGGAGGTATTGGGCGTCACTTCCGCCGAGCTATCCGATTCGGAAGCGATAGACATCGCCATCAATCCCGCGAGGAATAAAGTATTGGGAAACTCTATAGTGCTGACGACACACGATAAGATTTCCCGCGTCCTGTATCATGCATCTTACACATTCAAGAAAAAGCTCAGCCACACGGCGGACTCGCAGGACCAGCGCCACAGGATGACTCCGGCGTCGAGGCCCATTATCGCGGAACACCTGCGCGAAGATCCGGATTATATCATGCCGGCCCTGGTCCGCATGGAGAACGAGGCGGAGAGCCTTTACTCAGAGACCATGAAATTCACCTGGGATTCCATAAACAAACTTGTCTCGCTTGGAGTGGACAAGGAGTCCGCGGCGTATCTCTTGCCAAACGCCTTTCCGATTAGATTCACTGAGTCAGCGGATCTTTTGAACCTTCATCACAAAATCGAGATGCGGCTCTGCTACAATGCGCAGGAAGAGATCTGGAGAGCGTCGCTTGATGAGGTGGAGCAGATCAAGAAGATTCATCCTGGCTTGGGAAGCTATCTCTTGCCGCCTTGCAGCATAAGGCTTCTCGCGGGGACAAAACCATTCTGCCCTGAAGGGAAGCGGTACTGCGGCGTTCCGGTCTGGAAGCTGGACACTTCGGAGTACGATAGGACGATTTGAGCGTAAATGCTTAAAGTCTTCTACCTCCTCTCAGTCTTTTTCATAATGTTTGTAGTTACGGGCTACACCTATTACCGTCAGAAGCGCGGCGGCTACCTGGTGCTGCCGGGGTGGAAGTTCATACCTATCGGGCTTTTTTTTGTGACCGGGGGTATGGCTATGGAGGCAATCCACTCGCTGATCGCCGTGAACGGCGGGTGGGATCTTGCGTTTGAGATCGTTCAGAATTACGGGATGTACCTCCCAGGCGTAGCTCTGGTCGGATTCGGCACTATCCGTGTGATACCCGCGATGGACGCTTACATCGCAAGTCTTGCGGACAAGAAGATCATGGACCAGAATAAGATATTCACGAAGCACCTGCTGAAACTCCAGGAGAACAGCATGGCGCTCGCGTCGCCCGGAAGCGTCCAGGATGTTCTCCAAAGAATAGTGTCTAACGCGCAGGAGGTGACCGGAGCATATTTTTCCGCGTTGCTGCTTTTCAATCCGCGCACCGATACTCTGAATTCTAGTTACTATGCGGGGAACGGGAGTGATGTCCTTCAGAAGGTAGTCGATATTCTGGATATTGACCTGAGGAATATTGAACTTCCTGCCGAGAAGATCGACTTCTTGAGAAACATTGCGCGAGGAGGGAAGCCGTACTTTGGGACCGACATCGATGAGCTTCTTACCTTTTACGTAGGCGAAAGGGAAGTACCGGCATCGATAAGGAAGTGGGATCTGCAGAGATACGTGCTCGTGCCGCTGCAAGTCGACGGTGTTCCTGACGGACTCCTCTGCTATTTATTCAAATCGGCTGATTACTCCAGCGCGCTTCTCGAGCTTTTCGCGCACCAATGCTCGCTCGCGCTCAGGAACGCTAGGCTGTTCGATGAGATGCAGCAAAATACTATCGCTCTCGAGATTCAGAGACGGAAGGCGGAAAACGCAAACAGATCTAAGACGGAGTTTCTTGCGAATATGAGCCACGAACTTCGCACGCCGCTTAATGCGATAATTGGTTTCAGTGAAATACTTCAAACCGACATGTCGGAAATGCCGCCCGAAATGGCGCGACAGTTTACGGAGAATATAAACAGGAGCGGGAGGCATCTGCTCGAACTTGTAAATGATCTTCTTGACCTATCGAGACTCGAAATCGGAAGGATGAGGCTCGAAAAGTCGCACTTCCAGTTGAAGGAGGAACTCCTGCAAGCTGTGAAAATAGTTGAGCCCATGGGGCTTGAAAAGAGCATTCAGTTCGATACCGCGGTCGAAGATTCGATCTCCGAAGTTTACGCCGATCCGCAGAAACTACGACAAATAGTAATCAATCTTCTTTCAAATGCGGTGAAGTTCAGCCATCAGGACGGTACGATCAATCTGAAGGTTTGGCGGAATTCGAGTTCGCTCCATTTCTGCGTAGAAGATTTTGGGATGGGCATTAAGAAAGAAGACATCGACAGACTTTTCACGCCTTTCGAACAGCTGACCCAAAATCCATACGCGAAAAAGTACCGCGGGGTCGGGCTCGGATTGGCTCTTACGCGCAGACTTGTTGAGCTTCACGGGGGAAGGGTTTGGGCGGAGAGCGAAGTTGGAAAAGGATCAAAATTTTATTTCACGTTGCCTCAATAATGGAATCAAAGAAATACACTATTAAGAAAAGCGTAGTCGGCGAAGCTGAACGGCGCGTCTTCAAGATA
Source organism: Bacteroidota bacterium (assembly GCA_021796055.1). Next base: position 2,460 of record JAJYOS010000437.1, on the reverse strand, counting down.
AACTACGAGCGGGATCTTAACCCGGATCAGCTCGAAGTCGTCAGGACCATAGACTGCCCGGTTCTGGTCATCGCCGGAGCCGGCACAGGCAAGACAAAGACACTCATATATCGCGTCGCTTACCTCGTGGAGCTCGGGGGAAATCCACGTTCGATACTTCTCCTGACGTTCACGAGAAAAGCGGCGGATGAGATGCTGAAAAGAGCGGCTTCGCTCCTTAAGTCAGCTTCTGCAGAACAGGTCGCCGGCGGGACATTCCATTCGTTTGCGAATATGACACTCCGGCAGCATGCAAAGGTGCTCGGATACGGCGAGCAATTCACCATCCTGGACGACTCGGACGCTGCGGATGTCGTGAATCTACTGAGGACCAGGCTACGTCCGGAAAAGAAATCGCAGCGTTTCCCGAAGAAGGAGACTTTGATCGATCTATACAGCAAGTCCGAGAACACGCTCACACCGATCGAGGAAATCGTCTTCAAGGAGTACCCTCGGTTCATAGAACAAATGGAAGATATACTCAAACTGAAGCGGCAGTTCGATGAATACAAGCGCAAGTACAACCTCATGGATTACGACGATCTCCTGAAGAACCTCAAGGAGCTCCTCTCTCAAAACGAATCACTACGGAAAACGGTCGCCGGAAAATTCAACTACGTCATGGTCGATGAGTTTCAGGATACCAACAAGGTTCAGGGAGAAATCGTCAGGCTCCTCGGGATGGATAAAGAAAACGTCATGGTTGTGGGGGACGACGCGCAGAGTATCTACTCCTTTCGCGGGGCAAACTTCAGAAACATTTTTGAATTTCCTAACTACTTCCCGGGCTGCAAGGTGATCAAACTGACTGAGAATTACCGTTCCACGCAAGGCATACTCAATTTCACGAACAAGGTGATCGAAGCGGCAAAAGAGAAATTCGATAAAGAGTTGTACTCCAGAAAGAAGGCGGGCGACAAGCCCGTCATCGTTGCTGCGGAAACGGAAAATGTGCAGTCGAAGTTTGTCGTGCAGCGCATTCTGGAACTCCGGGAGGCGGGCATTACCTTGAACGATATCGCCGTCCTCTTCCGGTCTTCGTATCTCTCCTTTGACCTTGAGATAGAACTGACGCGGGCCAACATCCCATACGTGAAATTCGGAGGCATGAAGCTTGTCGACGCGGCACACATCAAGGACATAATCTCATTCCTGCGGGTGATCGAGAATCCGCAGGACGCTGTCGGATGGCACAGGATACTTCTTCTGCATCCCGGCGTCGGCCCGAGAATAGCCGAAAAGATATTGGATAACCTGACGAGCCAGAGAGCGGAAAACATTCCAGCCCCGGAGGAGCATGAAGCGAAGATACCTTCAAGCGCGGAGGAACTCATCGGCTTCATTTCAGAAGAGGGGAGAAGGAAGTCACAGCCTGTGGAATATGTTGAATCGGTGCTGCGCTATTATCAGCCTCTCATGCAGAGTAAATACGACGACTACTCCAAGCGGCAGAAAGACCTTGAGATGTTCGCGTCGATTGCGGAGAGGTACAAATCGCTGCAGAGCTTCCTCTCGGATCTGGCGCTGGAACCACCGACAGAGAGCGTTGTGGATCTCGGCGAAAAAGACAAGAAGGAAGAACAGATTACTATCTCGACAATTCACTCCGCCAAGGGTCTGGAATGGAACAGCGTTTTCGTCATCTGGGCGCTCGACGGGAAGTTCCCGTCGATGTATGCCACCGACGACGACGACGCGATCGAAGAGGAAAGGAGGTTGATGTACGTCGCCTGCACGCGCGCGAAGGACAACCTCTACATCACATATCCGATGAATACTTACGACCGCGAGAGCGGAAGGATATTCACTAAACCGAGCAGGTTCATCGATGTGGTGCCGCAGGATTTTTATGAGAAATGGAATCTCGTGTTTGAATAGGGCGTTTTGATCGACCACCTCCGTTAGTTACAGCTTTCCAGCCAATGTTTCCTCCCATAGTATTGATGATGGCTGGCGCTAATTTTTGGGCTTCGCTCGGCGGGGAGGTTATCGGTCGAGAAGTTCGGACGCGAGGAGTCCGGCCAATATCAGCGCGCCTCCTACGGCGCCGACCCAGCCGACGAATTCCCCGAACGCGAAATACGCTATCACGTTTGCGAGGACGGGCTCCATCGAATAAATTATCGCGGCCCTGACAGGAGTGGTGTCGCGCTGATATTTTGTCTGGAGATAAGTGGCGAAGACAGTTGCGAGTATCGATGTGTAAAGAAGCGCCCATAAGAGTCCTGTCGTGAGGTGAACCTGCATCGTCTCGAAATATGGGGCTACTGTAATTGCGAGCATCGCGGTAAAGGCAAGCTGAAGTAGTGTCAACTTTGACACATCGTATTTTTTCGAGAAGATGTCGAGATAGACGATGTAGATCGCGTATGAGATTGCGCAGAAGAATGTAAGCAGGTCCCCGATGTTGAAGCCCTGTCC
>JAJYOS010000436.1 GCA_021796055.1 Bacteroidota bacterium | reverse complement strand
TCCTGTTCCTACATTTCTTGCATGCCAGAAGCTACATTGTGGATGTTCTTTTGAATGACATTGATCTGCGATTCGACTATAGCAGAACAAATGGTCCTCTCCCCTACTCTTATGCACAGACGGTTTTCCTCGGGCGACCAATGGCGACCTTGAGCTTGGTAATTAGATAGCGTTTTAAATTGTGAGATATGCGGCAATGTTTCTTGGGATCGAGGGCTAAAAGAGAAAGAATTCTATACTCGGAGCATTCCGACGCGGCAACTTAGGCGGCAATAGCTTAGCGGGCATAAGTACAAATACAGAAAAGAGGCGAGAGATGTCATCTCTTAGAAACTGTCTAACGGTTGCGTGCTTGGTATCACTTGCCGTAACGGGTTACGCGCAGTCCATCAAAAATGTTGTCGTCGATGCGAACCCGGGAGACGAAAGTGAAACCGCAATCACCGTCGACCCGAAAAATCCTAATCATCTTATGGCAACATGGAACGAATATGGTACGGGCTCAACCGCTAAACCGGGATGGGCATTTTCGACCGATGGAGGGAAAACGTGGTCTCCGGCCGACGATGGGTTGACGGACAACAGCGTCGGATGCCTTCTCGTTTCGGATTCAGATCTTGTGGCCGGAACTTGGGGCACTAGTGTCTGGCGATGGCCGCTGTCACAGTTGCTCACAGCCGTCAGGCCGATTGTCAATCAAGTCCCTATTGCATTCAATCTTGCTCAAAACTATCCGGATCCTTTCAACCCGACTCCTGTCATAGAATATACGATCCCGAAAGATTCTCACGTCACGCTAAAGATATACGACGTTCTAGGTCAGGAAGTAAAGACATTGGTAAACCAGGACCAGCGAGTTGGCAGGTATAGTGTCAACTTCAACGGCTCACGCCTGGCGAGCGGAGTGTACTTCTACCGGCTCGTAGCTGGAAAGCATGTGATCACAAAGCAAATGTTGATGATTAAATAGTATCAAATGATACTAGGCGAAGGACAATTGGAATATTGAAGAGTCATCCATTGGAGTCAAGTGGTATCAAGTCAAGGGACTGCTTGACTACCGATGGAGAGGGCCTGATGATGCGTGATTTCGCGCCGTTATGAGCCGTTCATTTTAATGATTGCTGATGGCTCCATGAATTTGTCGGAGCCCCCGGTTTTCTTGAATAATACTCAACCTCCCTTTATATTCATTCCATGAATACAGTCCACTTAGTCAAATCCAACGAAGATGTCATAGTCCCGAAGATTTTTTGCCTGGGAAAGAATTACGCCAAACATGCAGCCGAGATGAAAGCCGACGTACCGCAGAAGCCAGTCGTGTTCATGAAACCGTCGAGCGCGATCGTGCATAATGGCGCGCGAGTGAAGTACCCTGCGATGACGAAAGACCTCCATCACGAGACGGAAATCTATTTCGTGATCGGAAAAGAAGGGAAGAACATCCCCGGGGAGGATGCGAGGTCGTACATTACCGCGATGGGAATAGGCCTCGACCTTACTCTCCGCGATTTGCAGACCGAGCTGAAAAACGCTGGCAATCCGTGGCTTATCTCCAAGGGCTTCGACGGCTCCGCGCCCATATCGCAGGCGGTTCCCGTCGACGGTGTGGATTTCAATTCCCTGGAACTCAGCCTGACGGTCAACGGCAAGCCGAGACAGCAGGGGAGCTACAAGAACACGATTTTCAAAATAGAAGAGACAATCGCCTTCATTTCTCAATTGTTCACGCTGGAGCGCGGCGACCTGATATTCACCGGAACACCCGAAGGGGTGGCGAAACTTGTCCCGGGCGACAAGCTTCACGCCGAGCTCATCGGCCACGCATCAATCGACGTCGAGATCGGCTGAGAATGCGCGTCATTTCGGTCGCGATTCCGAAAGGTGGTGAAGGCAAGACGACGACATCGGTCAACCTTGCCGCAAGCCTCGCGGCGACCGAAAAGAAAACTCTTCTGATAGATGCGGATACACTCGGCGCGAGCGGGATCTCCCTCGGCTATACTGCGGACCAGGTGAAGAGCGGCCTATACGACGTTTTCAATTATACTCATTCGTTGAACCGCGTCATTTATAAGACCGAGCTCACTTACCTCGACTTCGTCCCATCGAATATTTCCACCGTGCAGATGGAAGAAAGGCTTCTACGTTTGAGTGAGAACCGCACCGTCATGCGGATTGCGCTGAGAGATATCGAGAAGCAGTATGACTATGTGGTCATCGACTGCCCTCCGACGCTTCGTGGGATAACAACGAACGCTCTTTGTGCCTCCGACTCCGTCATCATACCGATGCGCGCAAGTCATTTCTCGCTCGACGCGGTCATGAGACTCATGCGATATCTCAAATGGATCCGCGAGGTGGCAAACCCGCAGATTTACGTCGAAGGAATTCTTCTGACAATGCATGAACCCAACACAAAGATCGCCGAGATCACCGGCCGTGAGCTGCGTTCGAGGTACTCTAAGTTCCTCTTCAAGATAGTGATCCCGAAGAACTCCACTCTCGCCGAGGCGGCTTTTTACGGGCGGCCGGCTCTCCTTTATAACATTAATTCAAAGGGGGCGCAGGCTTATTTCGAGCTTGCGACAGAAATTCTCGCGAGGGACGCCGCGAAGGACAGGTCACGCGACACAGTCCGGGAAAATTCAGATTCCTACGGGGAATTCTCGGGTTCAAATAAAGGCGACGACGGCAATTCCGCCGGACCTGAAACGAATTGAAGAGACTCGCATTACGATTCACCCCCGTCATCTTTTTGTTCCTGACTGTTGCCGGTGTTTGCAAGAGGCCGTCGGGCGAAGCGAAGAATTCAGCATCGTCCTATCTTTTTCCCACAAACGCCTCCCACATGATCAACTCGGGTTTTGCTGATTACCGCTCCTCCCATTTTCACGGCGGCATAGACATTTCCACCAACGGAAAGATCGGTTACCCCGTGTACGCCTCGAAGTCCGGATACGTTTACCGCGTCTCCGTGTCGCCCTTCGGTTACGGAAAGAGGATAATCCTAAGACACGACGACTCCACGTTCACACTTTACGCCCATCTTTCCGCATTCACTGGAGAGATCGAAAGACTTGTCGACTCTGAACAGCGAATAGAAGGCAAGTATGACGTCGACCTGAGACTGCGGCATGACGCGATCAGGGTAAAGCGAGGAGAGATGATCGCTCGTACGGGCGCTACCGGGGACGGGGGGCCGCATCTTCATTTCGAAGTCCACGACAGCAATTATTCGTTCATAGATCCGCTCGTGTTCAGGTCGCTTGATGTGACGCGTTCCATGAGGCCGAGGATATTCAACGTCGCCGTGAGAGGATTCGAAACGGGGAGGGTACGCATCAGCGGCGTAATAGGAAGGGGAAACTTCTATCGCGCGCGTCAGACCTTCAGGATGACCGAGCCCTTCTACTTCATTATTCATGCGGCGGATTCGTATGGCCGCGGTCGCTTTAAGAGGCCGCCGAAACATATTGAGCTGAAGATTGACGGCAAAGACTACGTCTCCGTCAATCTCACCGAGTTCAAGGCATCCGATTATCTCGACGTCAGGTCGCTCGTCGACACCCGCCTTTCACGCGGGTACAAAACTTATTACAAACTCTGCGTGGACCGTGCCGTTCCATTCACGGTGTTCGCTCCATCATCGCCGCTCAGCGGTTTGATTTACGGTGACCTTCCGAATGGGAAGCACGATTACAAGATCACGGTTAAGGATGAAAACGGCGACAGCTCTTCGGTGACCGGAGCGTTCGTCCTCCAACTGAACGGCCCGAAGGAAACCCCGGCGCCTCCGACGATCTCGTATTTTGCAGAGAAGGATGTCAGCCCGATGCCCGGAGTCGCGCTTCATTTCCCAAAAAATGCTTTTGTGGAGAATGTCGATCTTGAAGTGAAGCGGGTAGCCGACAATGCCTTCAACATCAAATCTGATGGAATGCCGTTGAGAAAAAGGGTCCTGCTCACCTGGAAGGTTGATGACCCTAAGCTTCAACTCTTCCGGCGGGGAAGATACGGCTGGATACATGAACCGTGCATGAATGACGGAGATGTCCTGACTGCGCGAATTGGTTATGAAACCGGGGAGTTCGCTGCGATCCGTGATGACGTGCCACCGTCGGTCGGTCGAATCATGGTTTCAAGGAAGAATCCATTTTACGTATCGGTCGCGCCCACGGATTTTAAGCGGTATTTCGTATATTTTAGGGTGTTTGACAACATGTCACGTGTCGATACTGACGATATCCTCTTGAGGGTTGGCACACAAAAATTCTTATGCGAATATGACATTGACAAGCGCGCGGCGATTTGCAATGTCGACGCCGCGTTGCTTCGCCGTGAGAAGTATGTCGAGGTCGAAGTTCGCGATAATGCGGGCAACCGAAGAGTGGTTAAATCCCGTTTCAGTCTTTGATGAAGAAGAAGTCGTGGCTGCGAGGAAACAGTTTACTATTAAGCCTTCTCCCCGTACTGGGGGCCATCGTGGCTGTCGCTATCGTCGGAGCCGTTATGGTTTATGCGACGGAGGCGCATCACGACAACATCAACTCGTTTTGGGACGCGGCATGGTACACGGTTGTGACCATGACGACAGTGGGATACGGCGATATCGTCCCGAAAAGCGCGCTCGGGAGAATTGCCGGAGTCTTCATTATGCTGGCGGGCATATCGGTGATCTCCCTTCTCACGGCGACAATATCTTCCATCTTTGTGGAACAAAGAATAATGGAGAACCGCGGCTTGAGACAGATTAAGCTGAAGGGGCACACGATAGTTTGCGGCTGGAACCAGAGGATAAAAAATCTTCTGGAGACGCTGAACAATATCCCTCAGGATCGTCGGGCGGGAGTGGTGCTCGTGAACGAAATGCCGCCCGAACGCATGGATGAAATCCTTTCCGACTATTCCAATCTCAATATCAAGTATGTCTACGGCGATTACACAAAGGAGCCGACTCTTTCACGCGCGAACGTGAAGGAGGCGAGCGCAGCGGTTATACTTCCGGACGCTTCTCAGTCGGGAATCCCGCGCGACGACAAGACACTCCCCGCGGCTTTGACGGTGAAGTCCCTCAAGCGCGACATAAAAGTCTATGCTCACATAATCGACAGGGAAAACATTACTCATCTCAAACGCGCCGGAGTCGACGACGTGATAGTGAGCGATGACCACGTGGGCTTCCTTCTCGCTTCGGAGATAACTTCACCGGGAATAGCGCAGGCGGTCGCGACGATGCTTAACGCGGAAAACGGCGCGAGGCTGAGACGCGAAAAGGTTCCATCGGAATTTGTCGGGAAGAAGTTTGCCGACATCCAGGGATATTTCAAGAGCAGGCACAACTGCATAGCCATCGGCCTCGTTACGGAGGAGGAGGCCGTGAAGCTCTCCGATATCCTTTCTTCCGATTACAGCGCCATAGACACTTTCATAGAGAGAAAATTCAAGGCGGCCGGCATAGATACGATGGAGAAAGGTGGCGTTCACCTCAACCTGAATCCTCCTCTCGATTACGTCGTCCGTGAAAAAGAAGATGCGATCGTCGTAGGATGAAAAACGGACATCTTAATATTGATCTCGGTAAAACGGCCGTCTTCGCCGGACTGCCCGAGGAGAAACTGGCGAAGATTTCGGCGATAGTGAAAGTCGTGGAGTTCCCGGCGAATCACATCGTCATGAAGGAGGGCGAAAGTGGGGAAAGTCTTTATATTCTTGTGGAAGGCGAGGTCGAAGTATCGAAGTCTCTCGTCCTACGGTCGTCCGCCGCTTCGATCGATCCCCGCGACAAGTCGTTGATAAGGCTTAGTTCCAAGAGCCTTCCTTTTTTCGGGGAGATGTCGCTTTTCCAGAAGGAGAGTATGAGGAGCGCTACGGTGCGAAGCGTGTCGCCGTGCAGGTTCGCGGTCATAGAGCTCGCGGATCTCGTGACGCTCGCCGAATCGGACCACGAGATAGGATACAGGACGTTGTTGAATATATCGTG
>JAJYOS010000435.1 GCA_021796055.1 Bacteroidota bacterium | reverse complement strand
CAGTCTGGTTCGATCCGACAGGAGGCGCGGGACAGAAATTCGGAATTCATTTCCCTGTGGGCAGGTTTAACGGCGCTAACTTCCGAAAAGACTTCGATTCCAAACAGAACCAGGAGCAGGAGAATGCGACGTTCGTTATGAGGAACCCCAATGAATTGGAACTACTCGGCGTAAATCCTAAAGGACCTGAGAAGCTGTCGATCGCTGATCTGAAAGGGATCCAATTGCAGATGAGAGGATCTGATAACGGGTTGATCTATGAATTGAGAGTTCCGCTGCATTCGTCCGCCAGTGATCCCTACGCGATCAATCCGAAGGGAGATGAAGTAGGTATAGGAATTATCGGAGGCACCTTCAAACGCCCCTCCTCGCTAGAACGGCGCGGAGGCCGCGGTGGCGACTTCGGCGGTGAAGGAGGAGATGGTGGCCAGATGCCCGGCGGTATGGAGGGGGATGGTTACGGTGGAGGTGAGTATGGTGGAGGCGAATATGGCGGAGGTGATAGAGGCGGGTACAGAGGCGAGGGACCCGGACAGTTCAAGGCTCCGAAACAAATAGACTTCTGGCTCCGCGCCGATTTGTCCTCCGGACCTTACCACGCTCCGACAATTCACTAAGAACCTAACCGGCGAAGTCGTCATTGCCTGTCGATGGAGGTTGACTATCTCCGGAAGTTGACGACGATTGAGAGCGGAAGAGACTGACCATCCGCCTGTAGATATATTTGGAGACGACTTACAGAGCTCTAGAGACACGGAAGATTTGAGTTAAGCCGATAAACGGATTCGGGCTAATCCGCGCTTGTCGAGTGCGATCACGGAATGTTTCCGTGTAATTGTCCTGGCGTATAAGGACCGCCAATAACCAGCCGATCTTCAAATCAATCCCGAGCCGAATATTTGCTTTAATGGACCGGACTGTTAATTTCAACAGCGTCCAATGATGTTATCAGTCGGAAATGAAGGTGGGACGGCCGGTCTTGTTCCATAGAGCGGTCGTTTCTTAACACTTTAGGGAGCAGACCGGACCGAAAATGATTACAAATGCCATCGACCGTCTTCGGCTCAACATCCTGCTTGAGGACATAACCGAACAAGAATACGCATTTATACTTCCACGCCTTCGCGAACAACATTTCATCGCCGGTGAAACCATAATGCAAGACGACGACGAGAGCTCAGGCATCCACCTTATACTCGAGGGACGCGTGAAGCTGACTCGAATGACAAGACTCGGCGACGACTTCCGCCTCGCCCTGCTGCATCCCGGAGACTTCTTCGGAGAGATATCAATTATCGACGGCCGCCCCAACCCTGGCAAAGCCGTCGCTCTTGACGATTGCACCACCTATGTCCTTTCCAAAAGAGATTTCGACAAACTCCTCGCGGAGAGCCATCCATTTGCCATCAGGCTCCTTCTCGTGACTTCAATAAGATTTCGGTCACAGAACAACCATTTCCTGCAGGAGCTCGAGCGCACCACCAGACATCTTGTCACCGAGGTACGAAGGCTTGAGCGCATCATCGACGCGTCGAAGATGATCAACTCAACGCTTGATCTGGACAATCTGCTCAAGATAATTCTCGATATTGCCCTGAAGACGGTAGACGCCGACAGCGGAACCGTCTATCTGATCGACGAGAGGAAGGGAGAGTTGTGGTCGAAGGTGCTGGAGGCTTCCGAGCCGATAACTATCAGGCTCCCCGTCGGAAAGGGCATTGCCGGATATGTCGCCGCCACCGGCGATACATTGAACATCCCTGACGCTTATCTCGATGCCAGATTCAATCCGGAAATAGACAAGCGAACTGGTTACCATACCAGGACAATACTTTGTATGCCGATGCGCGACAAGGAAGGAAAGATAGCAGGCGTGTTCCAGCTGCTGAACAAGCGAGAAGGCGCCTTCACGCACGAAGATGAGATAGGGATAAACGCTCTTTCTGTTCATGCCGCGCTCGCCGTCGAAAAGGCCCGTCTTTACGAGGAAGAGCGCCACAAAATAGCGCTCGAAAAAGATCTCTCCGCGGCCCACACCGTGCAGATGGGACTCCTTCCGAAGCAGATCCCTTCGACCGATGGCTACGAGTTTTTCGCGGACTCTATCCCGGCGAAATCTGTCGCCGGCGATCTTTATGATTTCATACAGCTCGAGAGCGACAGGGTCGCTTTTTCTCTTGGCGATGTGTCGGGGAAAGGGATGCCCGCGGCGCTACTAATGGCGAATGTGCAGGCAAGCATCAGAGCGTATTCGAGACTAAATCCCGATCCCGGACAATGCGTCGCGCAATCGAACAATCTACTTTTCAGTTCGACAGCGCCCGACAAGTTCGCGACGTTATTTTATGGCGTTCTTGACGCGAGAAAGAATTTCTTCACCTATACTAACGCCGGCCATGAAGAGCCGCTCTTCTTCCATAAGGGAAAAAGCGCACACCGTTTAAAGGCGGGCGGTGTTCCGCTCGGAGTGGTGGAAGACTTTCCCTTCCAAAGCGAGGAGATGGAAGTCCATAAAGGCGACGTACTGGTGGTCTGTTCAGATGGGGTTCACGACGCAGTCAATTCAGGAGGAGAAAGATTCGGTGCCGAGCGGGTTGAAGCCCTAGTGAAGAAATCTCTCAGCTTATCCGCAGCGGAGATTGCAGCCAGGATTTTTGAAGAGGTCAACGCTCACGTCGCGGAGACTCCGCAATTCGACGACATGACTCTTCTAGTAATGAAACGGTCAAAGTAGTAGAGATCTTTTCCCACCCACCTCCCTGGCAGCCAGCCGCTGCCTGGATTTAAACATTTCACCGTCCACAAGACCCTGCGGGAGTTCCACGGATACCTCCTTGCAGTATTCCGCATTACCTTATTGGGATATTAATGTGCGGAAGAAGCAAATAGATCCACGGAAAGAAATTGTTCTCTCTGTTGTACTCTGTGCAATTGTTTAGCTTCTGCCTGGGGTTGAACATTTTGCAGCCCACATGACCCTTCGAACTCTGTAACCCTTTTGGTACTAAACGGATGTCAGGCGGCATTGCTCCTGTCGGCAACTGCAAAGCGTTGCCTGGTCGCCTCGTAATCGTATGCCGGCTTTATTTTCTTGCTGATGAGCAAATAAGCGATAGCGGCCGCGATCACGACCGTCGTGCCGACTCCGGCTTCAGGACCATACCTTCCACCCGTAAGCCAATAGGGACCGTAATCCGTCGGAACGAATATCGTCCTGTTCGTGAGCAATCCGCTGACAGGAAGCGAAAGAAAGAAACTCTGCACCAGATTCCACGAGAAGTGCATTCCGAATGGGAAATAAAGCGCGCGAGTCTTCAAGTATGCCAGAGAAAGCCAGACTCCAGCAAGCATCGTGTTCAGCGTCGACAGAAAATCCGCGGAAGGGTTTGCCAGGTGCATCGCACCGAAAAAAATCGACATGAGGATCGTCGCGCCAACGGCCCCAGTCCCATCAATCAATGCCTGGAATGGATAGCCCCTGAAAACCAGCTCTTCGCCCATCGCAAAAAAGCCGAAGAAGATGAAACTCAATCCGAAGTTTCTAATCACGAGAAGCCAATTCTGCCCTGGCCTGATGTTCAACTTGATGGCACCAGCCGCCAGCTCAACTCCGCCGACAGCCCCAATCATTACCGCGCCAATCAGAAATCCGAGAAGCAACTCTTTCCAGATCTTGCCGTGATAAGGAATCCCGACGGAGACGAATCTTCGTCTGTCAACGAACCTAATGAGAAGGTACGTTGCGATGATCACGTCGATGTAAAAGAGGAAATAGAAAGATTGTATCGGTACAACGCCCGTCAGCTTGGCCAGGATAGCGGAGATGTAGTAAATCGCGATTATGGCTACGAGAAAAAGTGTTACTCTCCATCCGCTCCGCAGGTAGTGCTCAGAATCCAGCAGGAGATTATTCTTCGGCGCGAGCTCCTCAGAACGTCTCTTGACGATGATAACCGCGGCGAGAGCAAATATTCCAAGTACTAGACCGGACAAAAACCAGTACCCCTGGTCGCGTCGCTTACGATCCGCTACCGCAGAAGAGGCAAAGGCACAAGTTGCCTGGTATAGGGCAATGAGAAGCCAGTATCGCAAGAAGAAATCGGGGATATTCATTCAACACTCCGCGGAAAAGGAGTAACCAAGCCCGCCCGCATCGTTGCTTGCTGCGGAAGAATTTGGAAAGTCATTTCAGTCAAGATGATAGCGATATTCACACAACCGCCCCTGAAGCGGCTTGCCTCCGTCGCATTGATGTTCCACGACCTCTTCAGTCTCTTCGTTCTTCAGAATGCCTCTTGTCGGGTGCGTTCCTGGGAGTATTCAATATTTGTTTGACCTCGTCAAGAATCTCCTCTTCCCTGCGGCGTTCTTTCTTCTGTTCGTGGTACTCACGGTAGATCGCGAACCCGCCAAGGATCCATATAAGCACCGGTACAGACGTGAAGACCACCTTCGCCGCCGTCGGAGCCTGGCTGTTAAAGAGGACGTAGAACGCGATGAGCATGAAAATCAGCGGCGCGAACCACGCCAGGAATATTACTCTGTTCGTTTTCATTGTATCATCACCCCGGCGGCCATTTCATCTGCCTGCCGCCTAATAGATGAAGGTGTATATGACTGACCGTCTGGCCGCCATCGGCTCGGCAGTTCCAGACCAGCCTGTAACCTCTTTCGGAAATAGAAACTTTCCTGGCCACATCGACCGCCGTGGCCACCATCTTCGAAACCAGATTAGTGTCGGCAACCCACTCCATTTCTGCGAGGCTAGCCACATGTTTCCTCGGGATGATAAGGATATGTGTCGGAGCGGCGGGATGGACATCCCTGATGGCAAACACGTCTCCGTCTTTGAAGATGAAATCTGCCGCCGCCTTACCTTCCGATATGTCGCAGAAAATGCAGCTCATTAGCTTAGGTTCTCTTGGAACTCCAATTTCTCATCAAAGTCAATTTGTCGGTTGGAATTTGACGACTTCTTCTACCACAGCGTTCACTATCTCTTCCTCTTTCACGCGGCGGATGACTTCTCCTTTTCGGTAGAGTATGCCGACTCCCTTTCCGCAAGCGACACCTATATCCGCTTCGCTCGCTTCGCCGGGACCATTAACGACGCATCCGAGTATCGCGATCTTCACTGGTTTCTTTATGCCGGCAAGGCGCTCTTCAAGCTGTTTCGTGATCGAGAAGAGATCCACCTCTAGCCTCCCGCATGTCGGGCAAGCGATAAGTTCGACGTTTCGCGTCGCGAGACCTAGCGAGCGCAAAATCTCTTTTCCAACCTCGACCTCTCTCACCGGGTCGTCCGTCAGTGAAACTCTTATAGTGTCGCCAATACCTTCCGCGAGCAGAGTACCGATCCCGATCGACGACTTTATCGTGCCTATTCTCGTTGGGCCTGCCTCGGTTACTCCGAGATGAAGCGGATAGTCTGTCCTTTCCGCTATGAGCCGGTAAGCGGCAATCATCAGGCGGACGGCGGTTGACTTGACAGAGATAATAACGTCGTGAAAGTCATTCTCTTCGCAGATATTGACGTGCCGCATCGCACTTTCGTAAAGCGCTTCGGCCGTCGGGTAGCCGTGCTTTTCAAGAATATCCTTCTCAAGCGAGCCCGAGTTCACCCCGATCCTTATGGGCACCTTTCTTTCTTTCGCGAGGGAAAGGACTTGCCGGATCCTGTCCACACTTCCAATATTGCCGGGATTCAGTCTGACCTTTGCCACCCCTCCCTCGAGGGCTTTGATGGCAAATATGTGGTTGAAATGTATATCCGCAACTACAGGGATGGGCGACTGCTTGACGATCTCCCCTATCGCTGCCGCCGCTTCCTTGTCGTTCACCGTGACGCGTACGATATCGCATCCCGCGTCTGCCGCTTCGACAATCTGCTTGACTGTCGCGTCCACATCGGAGGTTTTCGTCTTCGTCATGGTCTGGACGGTGATAGGGGCCCCGCCTCCCACGGGGACTTTACCTATGAACACCTT
>JAJYOS010000434.1 GCA_021796055.1 Bacteroidota bacterium | reverse complement strand
TGGTAGGTAGCTGGCGAGGTGAACCAATCCCACCTGTTAGACGGAAATGTTGGTGAATCGATGCGATTTGCCGGTCGTAACGCAACTAATCCAACCTGCAATTTCATCATTTGCATGGAGTCAGTTTTATCAAGTCAAGCCGAAGGGACCCCACCCTCCTCAATGGTCAGCTCTCCACCTTCTCAGGTTCCCATTTGGATCAGCCAGCCATTTGCATCACTCTTGACCGGAACACTAACTTATCGTTGGCACATCAATCGGGGACGGGTCAAGGCAACGACTTCCTTATGACTCTGCTGTAGTTACCTTTTTTATGAGTCAATGCATTGCTCTCACGCCGTGGCTGGTGATTTAGCCCAGCCGATTGTATATTATGCACTGGAAAAGGGGCCACGGTGGTTCGAGTCATTGATAAGTAACTCATTTCGTGGTCGCGAATTACCTGGATATTCAACGCAAAAGAAACCAGTCGGCCAGCTGACATCCCCATTGAAAATACTTCAACTTTCGCCTCGATTGCCGTTCCCCCTTACTGAAGGCGGTAATATAGGAATTTATAACATCACACGTCAGCTGAGACGCCGTGGGGCTGAGATCTACTTCGCCGCGGTATCGGATAGGCAGGATGAGGTGTCTGTAGCCGCTTTGAAGAACCTGTGTAGTAGCGTGTTCGTAGCCCCCCTCACAAAAAAATATGGACTAAAGACAGCCGCGAAGAACATATTCTCTGCGGTCCCTGTGAACATCGAGAAGTATCACTCGCGGAAGAACCTCGAGCAGATCGTTCGCTTCACAAGCGGAGAAGGAATCGATCTTGTCCATGTCGATCATTTGCACATGGCCTATTACGGCCTAGCCATCGGCAGAGCGTTGAAAGTGCCCGTCGTTCTCAGGGAACATAACCTCGAGCTAAAGATCATGGAACGCTTCGCGGCAACATCGCCAAATATGTTTCACAGACGATATGCCGGGCTTCAGCTTGCCAAATTCAAGAAGTACGAGCCCGCCGTCTGCGCGCAATTCAACAAATGCATCATGATCACGGAGGAGGACCGGAAACGCCTGCTGACATTCCGGCATGACATCAAAACTGCCGTTATCCCCGCGGGGGTCGATACTGAATTCTTTTCTCCGGAAGACTCGCTGGGGGAGGACGACACGATCGCTTACGTGGGAAGTTTGGATTGGCTCCCGAACGTAGACGGCCTGGCATGGTTTGTCCAGGAGGTGCTTCCCATCGTAGTTAAGTCGAGACCGAGCGTCAGATTTTACGTCTACGGCAAGAATCCGTCGCGCGATGTGTTTAAATTGAGCGACGGCAGGAATGTCATAGTCAAAGGTTTCGTTGATGACGTCAGAGAAGTGTTCCGGAAGGCTCGCTTGATGGTTGTGCCGCTCAGGGCTGGTAGCGGCATAAGGATTAAAATTCTGGAAGCGATGGCGGCAGGCAAAGCAATAGTTGCAACATCCATTGGACGTGAAGGAATTAAGTGCGAGACGGAAAAGAACATCATGGTCGCCGACGGCGCGAACGAGTTCGCGGGTAAAGTGCTCAGACTACTCGGCGATAGGGAACTCTGCGTCAGCATTGGGCGCCAGGCCGCCCGGTTGGCATCGACGGAGTATTCCTGGGAACGGATCGGAGGAATGTTTTGGGATGAATATTCCGAGATTATAGGCAGACACAAGGAGCTGAGATAAGCGGTTTGAGAATAATTATTGTTACCACACGGGTTCCGTACCCCCCGCATAAGGGAGACAAACTAAAGATCTACAATATTGTCAGGCATCTCGCGGGTCAGAATAAAGTGAAGGTCCTTTGCCTCTCGCGTGGGCCCTCGGAGTCGGAGCTGTTATCAGGGATCAGGGCGCTTGGGGCTGAAATTGAAACCGTTCAGCATTCGATGCTCCGATCTCTCCTGGGCGCTTTCCTCGGTCTCTTTTCGAGAAGGCCTCTGCAAGTGTCGCTTTACCGGAGCGGTAAGCTCGGAAGACGACTCGCGGAAATCGTCAGGGATGAAGAGCCCGACGTGGTCTACTATCATTTTATCCGGAGCGCCCAGTACATCGAATATGTCGATCGCAACCGGACGGTCAATGTCCTGGATTTCACAGATGCCGTGTCTCTTTATCTTACCCGGTTTATCGATGCTGTCAGAAACCCCTTGACAAAATTCATGATCCGTTTTGAAAGGGGCAGAATATCCGGTTATGAACACATCGCTGAAAGATTTGATACCGCGTTCATATGTTCTGAATTCGACAGGGACTATCTGAAAGGGAAAGGGATCAAAGCGAACTTTCAGATACTTCCTAATGCGGTCGACACGGAATCATTTTCAAGATCTGACGTCGGTGTGGATCAGAAACGGATTATCTTCACCGGAAACATGCCCTATTTTCCGAATGAAGACGCGGTGCTGCATTTCACCAGGAAGATTTTCCCGGATATCCTGGCGGTAATTCCGGACGCGAAATTATTCCTCGTCGGGCGCAAACCGACCCGAAAGATTAGGAAGCTCGCTTCGGAGAATGTGATCGTTACTGGGTTTGTCGAAGATATCGTGACAGAGTACCAGAAGAGCGCCGTGGCAATCGCGCCGACCAGATTTGGCGCCGGGACTCTTAACAAGGTCATCGAACCGATTGTGCTCGGTGTGCCGGTTGTCGCAACTTCAATAGCTGTAAGAGGTTTGCCGGAACGGGTCCAGCGGTATGTCCAGGTTGCCCAAAGCGATGCCGAGTTCTCCGCGAAGGTCGTAGAACTTCTTAAGAAGGGTGCAGAGGGTCGTGTAAGTACCGTCTCGGAGTTGGACGAAGTGAGAGCCGCTCTTAGTTGGAAAACCGTCGTGAGCGAATTCGAGACGTACTTGAAGAGCAGAACACGCCCAGGATGAGCTGTTCATATTTTCACCTGTCGTTCAGGCTTGGGCCTGGTGCAGCGATTAAAACGAATGCCTATGGATTAAATCAACTATTTCTTATTTTTCATCGCTAAGGGAGTCGCCCACGAATTGCCAACTGTGTCAAGCTTTATATCGTCGGACATGCAGGGAATATGAGACTTATTTTGGGTTTTCAAAGTAGATCGGAATCACGAGCTGATGAATAATGCCACAGGCCAGTCGGTCAAAGATTACGGCAAGCTTCTAGCTCTTGATTTCTTTTCACTCTTGCTGGCCAACGCTCTGTACTATTACATTCGAGTCAGGAGCGGACTGTTCCGCGTAATGGCTGTCCCTGATTTCTGGGGGCCAGTATTCTTATTAACCCTTTTTCTGATCTTCCTCTTCTGGTTCTGGGGACTGTACAAGTTCAGTTACCTGAGTTCGAGGTTGGACGAAGTGATCGCGGTTGTTAAGGTAGCGACGCTCGGGGTCTTAATACTATTCTTCGCGATTTTTTTTGACGACGCGACATCAGGGAAAATATCGCATGTCAGGATCTTTGTCGTGTTCTACTGGTGCGTGATAGTCTTTTGCGTTTCCTTCTCAAGATTGGGGTACAGGACAATGCAGAAGCGTCTGCTGATGCGCGGGATCGGACTCAAGAAGGCCATCATAGTCGGATCCGGCGAACGAGCAAGGTCGGTGTATGATCTCGCGAAGAAGTACAGAAGTCTCGGCTACGATCCGCTCGGCTTTGTCGACATCGGCTCTTCGATTGCTGCTGAAAACCTTCCTGCGCCCCTCCTTTCACGCTCAGTAGATCTGAACGATACGATCGAAAAGTACAAGGCGAAAGAGGTAATAATAGCGCTTGAAGAGAACGAGAAGGAGAATATTCCCGGCATCATAACGAGTATAAATGGCGCGGACGCTGCCATTAAGATCGTGCCCGACCTGTACGACTCGATCGCCGGCCAGGTGCGAACGTCGCAGCTGTATGGGTTCCCGCTGATCGACGTAGTTCCGCAGCTTATGCAGCAATGGCAGGTCGTCACAAAACGCTTGATGGATATCATGGTCTCCGCGATAGCCCTGATCGCCGGGCTGCCGCTCTGGATAATCCTTGCCATTGCTATCAAGATAGATTCTAAGGGGCCGATAATTTACAGGCAGGAGAGAGTCGGGAAGGACCTTAAGAATTTTACGCTAAGGAAATTCAGGTCGATGTACGTCGACGCAGAAAAGCATACGGGACCCGTATGGGCGTCGAAGAACGACCCGCGCGTCACCAAGGTAGGCCGATTCCTGCGCAAGACCCATCTGGATGAAACGCCTCAATTCCTGAACGTGCTGAAAGGAGAGATGAGCCTCGTCGGGCCGCGCCCGGAAAGGCCGTTCTTTGTTGAAAAACTTTCTAAGGATATACCGCTGTATAAGAGAAGGTACAAGGTAAAACCAGGTTTGACGGGGCTGGCGAGAGTGAAGTACAAGTATGATGAGAGCATTGAGGACGTAAAGATAGACCTTCAGTATGATCTCTACTACATCGAGAATATGTCGTTGAGGTTGGACTTCCAAATACTGTTCTGGACAATTTTCCACGTCATGCTAGGGAAAGGGCACGCTTGATCAGCAATAATTCTCCTAAACTGCCGCGAGACCTCGGTCTCAGTAATGAGCCGATCGGCTCGGGATGCGAGCGATCGGATGTCTGAAGTCGTGAAGAAGGTGCTTGTTGTAATTCCTACGTATAACGAGGCCGAAAATATTGGCATCGTCATACCGCGCGTTCTAAACGCGTGTCCGAACGCGAATATACTGGTCGTGGACGATAATTCACCCGACGGGACCCAGAAGATAGTAGAAGGCATTTCAGAGAGCGATCTGCGCGTCAAGCTGATGAGAAGAAGCGGGAAAGGCGGGCTTGGCACCGCGTATATCGCCGGCTTCAAATACGCGATCGACAACGATTATGACTACGTCATTGAAATGGACGCGGACTTGTCTCATGAGCCTGGGGAGATACCGCGGTTCTGCAAGGCTCTTACTGATGAGGCCGATCTGGCAATCGGATCCCGATACGCGTTCGGCGTCTCAGTCCTAAACTGGCCAATGAAGCGCCTTCTCCTCAGTTATGGCGGCAACATTTTCGCGAGGACGGTCACGGGAGTCCCGGTCAACGACATGACGAGCGGCTTCAAGGCGTTTAAAGTCGAAGTCCTTAAGTCGATTAACCTGCAATCGATCAGATCGAACGGCTACGCCTTCCAGGTCGAGATGAACGTTCGAGCTTACCGGAAAGGTTTCAGGATAGTCGAGGTGCCTATCGTGTTTACCGAACGGCGTGTAGGAACAAGCAAGATGTCGAAGAAGATCGTCTTTGAGGGCGTGAAAATCGTGCTGATACTGGGAATCGGAAGGATACTTAATCTTTTCGGTTTGAGGAAGCATTGAACAAACTTGTCTCCGTAGTCATAGTCAGCTTCAATGTCCGCGGCTTCCTCGAGAGTCTTATCAATTCTCTAAGGCGCTCACTTGAGGGAATCGACTCGGAAATCATAGTGGTCGATAATTCTTCGGATGACGATACTGTCGAGTTCCTGAAGAAGAACTTCAAGGACGTGAAGCTCATAGACAACCACCTGAACATTGGATTTGGGAAGGCGAACAATCAGGGAGTTAAGGCTTCGTCGGGTCAATATCTTCTACTTATAAATCCGGATGCGGTCGTCGGCGAGAATACCATCAAGGAAATGCTAGCGTTCTCTAATGAAAATCCCGATGCAGGCGCTACAAGTTGCAAGGTCTTGAACGCGGACGGCACATTGCAGAAGACCTGCAGAAGAGGATTCCCAACGCCATGGGTTGCCTTCACAAAGATATCGGGCCTGAGCGCCTTGTTCCCGCGAACCCGCCTGTTCGGTAGATACAACCTCACCTACCTTAATCCCGAAGAGGATCATGAAGTCGACGCCATTGGGGGGAGTTTCATGTTCATCCCGCGGCACGTGTTCGACGAGGTTGGCGGCTTTGACGAAGATTACTTCATGTACGGCGAAGATATAGATCTATGTTACAAAATCAAAAGAGCCGGGTACAAGGTT
>JAJYOS010000433.1 GCA_021796055.1 Bacteroidota bacterium | reverse complement strand
GCGTGTAATATAATCTCATTTGTTACAAAAAGTACGCCACAATCTTATCGCAGAAATCGGTCTCCATAGATGATTAAGCAGGGCAGATGGATCGGCTTGACTAATATTGTTCACCGGCGAAAGGAAGAACGGGGACGTGGTTACATACGCGAAAATTTCCATGACCCCATGGTATGTGACGGTTGAGCAACCTGTCACAGAGCTTGATGCAGAGCTCACGCACCTCAAGGAGAACTATGCATGGATGTTCGGTATCGGTTTGGTGTTGATATTTGTAGTCTCTTATATCATTTCCAATTCTATGGCGAGGCCGCTCAATGGTCTTCTGAAGGCCATGCACAAAGCGGCGAACAGAGAGTTCTCAAAGATCGAGGCTAAGTCAAGCGGCGAGATGAAGCTTCTCATTGATTCATTCAATGGGATGACTATGTCGCTCGAACGAAAGTACAGCCAGATAGACGCGCTGAATGAATTCAGCTCATCTGTCATCGTCGATATCCGTGAGAACAATATCTTCAATCGAATAAGCAAGTCGGCTGCCTCGGCGCTCGATGCTGAATTGGCCGCCGTAATGATGCCCCATGAAGGCGGCATCCTAAAGGTTAAGGGACCGTTCGGGATGCTTCAATCCGAAATTGCCATGTTCGAATTACCCCTTAACGAGGGGTTGTGTCAAATCGCCTTCAAAGAGGGCCGGACCGTTGTGGCAAATGAAGGAAGGGGCGGCCCGAATTTATATCGCGGGAAGAGAGTCCCTGACCGCGTTAGAAATATTATGTGTGCCCCGATAATGGCCGATGGAAAGCCCATAGGAGCCCTGACTGTCTCCAACACGAAGGATCACTCCGATTTCATCCCTGATGATATGAAGCTGCTCGAGACTTTTGCCAACCAGGCAGGAATTGCAATTCAGAATTCATATTTGTTTAAAAGGCTCAGCGAGGATTTTGAAAGAATCCAGACTCTCCAGAATGAGCTCGTCCAGTCCGAAAAACTTTCGGCGGTGGGACAATTAGTGTCGGGGGTCGCCCACGAGTTGAACAATCCGCTGGGCGTCATCCTCGGCTTTTCGCAGCTTGCGAGAGCGAATGTTACGGATCAACATCTTTCGGGGTATCTTCGAAGAATTGAAGAATCAGCAATCAGGGCGTCCGATATCGTAAGGAACCTTCTGACCTTCGCGAGAAAGGAAGCACCTAAACGGACGGTGGTCAGCCTGTCTGGGGTAATCGACAGCGTCCTGGATTTGATTTCTCATCCGCTGAACGTAAATAAAATTTCGGTGGTAAGAGAACAACCGCCGGGCAGGGACGAGACCTTTGCCAATTTTCAGCAGCTTCAGCAGGTCTTCCTCAATTTGTTTACTAATGCAATGCAGGCCATGGAAGGAACCGGGAACGGTGTAATTACCGTGAAGACTTTCCATGACGGAGAGAAACTAGTTGCGGTTGTCTCGGACAATGGCCCGGGAATCGAACCGGGGATACTCGGGAAGATATTCGATCCGTTTTTCACCACGAAGGCTGTTGGAAAAGGGACAGGGCTCGGACTCAGTGTTACCTACAGTATTCTGAAATCTTTCGGGGGCGAAATAAGGGTGGAGAGCGAATTCGGAAAGGGCGCGACATTCATTGTGGAGCTTCCCGCGGTCTCAGCAGATACCTCCCGGCAGGTGGAGCCCGAACCAGATTTTTCAGGGCTCAAAGGGGTGCGGGTTCTCTTCGTCGAAGATGAAGAGGAGATGCGCGTAATGGCCAAGGAGGCGCTTGAGAAATACGGGTGCCTCGTCACTTCTGTTGATAACGGTGTCGATGCCCTTAATCAGATCGGTCTGGCAGAATACGATGTGATTCTCTCCGACCTGAGAATGCCGATAATGGACGGAGAGGAATTTTACAGGAAGCTGACGTCAACGCAGCCTGTCTACTCTAAGCGTTTCATTTTCAGCAGCGGTGATACAGCCAGAGAAAGCACTCAGGACTTTTTGAAGGAGACGGGCTGTGAAGTGATCATGAAGCCGTTTACTGTCCGTCAGCTTGCTTCTGAAGTCCTGCGCGTGGTTAACAAAGGAGAGCAGGACGCCTGATCGGAGGTGAGCGTCCGGTCCGTCGGCTTTTAAAATGACGGGCAGAAAAGTTATCCTGAGTAAATGAGATACTGGACAGGAGCTAGAGCGTGCCCTGTGAGTCGGTACCCCTTGGGATTTCGCAAATTTGAGCGTGCATCCGTCGAATTGCCGGAGGCACTTTTCTTCAACCCTATCCGTTTTTATTTGATCTAAATTGCCTAAATTTTAGTCAGCCGACAGCTTTGCGTATGTAGAGAATCTTACTGCTAATCATCTGAAACTGCTTCATATCCTGAAAGAATAAGCTGCAAAATAGGAGACATCTATCATCGTCCAGCATGACTGTGAAACGAGGAATCGCTGCCGCGAGGCAGAGCGCATAGAGGAGTTCGAATGACGAAAGAGGTGCAGTTCAGACGATTCTTCCGGTTGACAAGCATGATTACGGATACTTTTCCGGCGGGCGGCGCGAAATTTCTCGATCTCTCATTCAAGAATCTTTTGGGCAACATGTTTGTAATGAAGGCCGTCGCACATCAGGCCGGGCGGCGGCTTAAGGGGGCAGGCCGGTTCAGGAAATTTCTGGTCGCGGCAGATTTGAATATCGGCGATGCCGTCATTGCACAGGGCGGAATTGCGGCGCTCAGGGAGATCTTCCCCGATGCGGAGATCGACTGCGTGGTGAAGAAGTCCACGATGAACCTGTTCCTCGGCGATCCGGACATCCTGAACCTTTACCCTGTTTACGTCGGAGCTCCGTATCCGGCGGATAGCGATTTGAGGGAGCTCTCGAGAATTGCACGAAGCAAAGACTACGATGTAATCGTCAACTTCAGTCCAATGATCGGCGATAAGGTGTTCGGCAGCAAACGTGTCGTCAATTATTCGTTGATGGCCGCCCAGCTCATTCGTAACGAGGGTATAGCGGGGGCGGGCAATAACGTCGTCTACCAGGCGCACAACTTTGTCGGCACTGTGTTTCAGGATCATGCTAACGCGGAATTGGACTCCAGGTTTAACGGTGCCCGGATCTTTCTATCCGGCGAAGCGCTCGAAGAGGCGTCGGCATTCCTCTTGAGTCAGGACTTGTCCCGGGAACAGCAGCTGATAATGTTCAACCCGGATGCCTCGGCGAAATACACCAGGATGCCTTTCGATTTGCAGTTGAACTTATTGAACAAGCTTTCTGATTTCGACGTTACAATTCTTCTCGGGTCAGGACACGTAGAAAGATATATTGAACATGAGTTGGTTTATTCGCTTCCGCCGGGCAAGAGAAGGAAGGTTGTGATTGTCCCGCGGGCTACGGGACTCGATGTCTATGCGGCTCTGGTTGATCTGTCCGACGTTTACGTGAGCGGAGACACCGGTCCTCTTCACCTCGCAGCGGCACGCAAGTTTCTTCGCGGCTCCGGGCAGAGTCTAAGAAACCGGACGGCAGTTATCTCTATATTTGGCGGCACGCCCCCGAAGATATACGGATATGATTCATCCGCGCCCGGGTTTTTCCCCGCCAATCAGGATGCGCCTTCCAGGACTTTCGTTGCAGGCAACACGTGCAGAAATATCACCTGCATAAACAAGATGGCAAAGACATGCAAAGAGGTCAGGTGCTTCCTCTCTCTGGATACTGACGAGATTGTCTCCGAAATCTCCGTCCACCTCGAGGCTGCCCGCAGATCGCGGTATAGAGAACGGTTGCAGATTCTTGCGAAATAAAACCCTATCTTACATTTGAGTTGAGCTGATGAAGACCTTTTTATTCCTTTTCATTACGTATGTCATGGGCTTCATGACGGCCGTCCCGATAGGTGCCACCCAGATTGAAATCGCAAAGCGTTCTTTGAACAATCACCTGCGCGCGGCGTACATGGTCGCTCTCGGCTCCGTCACTTCCGATATGATGTACGGTTCAATAGCCCTGTTCGGGGTCGTACCTTTCCTGAAGAACAAACTTGTCCTCGGCATATTCGGTCTGGTTGCCACGCTCATACTCTGGCTCCTGGCGTTCTTTACGTTTCGCGACGGCACGAAGGCGAACATGCTCGAGCTCACACACGTCACTCTGAAGAGCAAGAGACTGTCTTTCGTCACGGGGTTTTCGCTCGCCATCACTAATCCGATGATGATCGTATGGTGGCTGATAGGTGTGCGAATCATAAGAGACCTTGCGCTGGTCGAGAACTTCGACACAAACTTGTCCCTGATGTTCCTGGCCGCGGGCGGGCTCGGACTTGCATCCTATCTGTTCACGCTTGCCAATACACTCCACTGGGCGAAGAAATTCATTTCAAACGAGATGATGAAGAAAGTGAACTACGGACTCGGGATAGTCCTTGTCCTCCTGTCTTTCTACTTCCTCGGAACGTCGATCGACACCCTGCTGCATTAGCAGGTAGGGCGGCCTGGTTGGTCGGAAGACCAATCCGGACCTCCTCGCTGGATCCCTCCGCCGATCAATTCAGTTGAAAAGAGTAGCTCGTTCCAATAGTAGGGACGATTCCCAGCAATAGCATCGGCTCTATCCTCGGGTTCCCCTGCGTGTCGTAAGTGTAGTTGTACGACCAGACGTTGCGCCTGTTCAGGACGTTTGTTACATCCAGATAAACCTGCAGAGGGCTGTGAAGGACGAAAAACTTCTTGCTGATTCTGACGTCCACTCTCTCGTAGGCCGGATAATGGCTCGAGTTGGTGTTTCCCCGAGTCCAAGTGGTCATCATTGTTGTCGGGTCGAGTTCGCCTATGGAAGGCGTGTACGCGTAGCCGCTGCCGTAGTACCCTCTCACGTCCAATGTCCATCCACTTCCCGGGTTTAGTACCACCGCGATCGAGGCTGTATTCCTCTGGTCGGAACATCTCGGATAGTACTCCGTTCCGGGGGTCTTTTCTTTTGCCACCAGGTAACTGTAGCTAAGAAAGAAGTCGACGGCCTTAAGATTCAACGAGAACTGAAGATCCATCCCCTTTGCAAATCCAACGGCATCGTTTTGCTTCGTGCCGTAAAAGAGACTGCCGTAAGCCAGCCTGATAGTTGGAATTAAATCGGAGTAGTATTTTTGGTAGAATTGTATCTTGAAACTGGCCGCATCCAGGAAGTGCTTTTCAAAACCAAGGATGTAATGGTTAGCCTTCTGGAAGTGAGTATTGTCTTTGGATGGCTCTGACATCCGGATCTGGTCGAAGTTCGGCAACTGGTAATAGATTCCCCATGCCGCATCCATTCTTATTCTGAACGGCATTTCATACGATACGTTTGCCCTGGGAGAATATTCTCCCTGTTTGTCTAAATCATAATAATCGAATCTGGCTCCAAGATTCACGATCAGGTTGCTCCCAATCTGAAAAGTCTGCTGAAAATAACTATCCATGGCATAGCTTGGTCCTATCAGTGCCATTGTATCATGGGTTGCCAGGCTCCCATAACTGACAGAAACCGTCGTATCGGGAAAATGAGTAGTATTGGTTTTGGACGTGACGGATGAATACAAGTCTGGAAAATAATTGTAGAATATCCTTTTCAGTCCGACGCCGGCCTGCAGATCAAGGAATGGTGTCGACTTGTAATCCAGTTCTTGACTAATAGAAAGCGTTCTCATGTCGAGGTCATAACTTGCGTTCGCTTTCGAAGTCTGGTTCAACCACAAATCCGGAAACCCTTTGTACGTCATATCTATGCTCGTGATTTGGATCGGCCTTTCGTGTTCTATGTCGCCGGAGTAATAGAGTAATGTCCGGCTGATAAACCGGTCTGTGAGTACATTGCGGGAGTTTACGGAGAACAAGAAACTCGAATAGCGGCCCCAGAAACTCCGCATCAGGTTAGTGTGTCTTGATACAAGAGTGTTTTGTCCGAGAAGACTCCCCGAATAAGCGTACATGCCTGATATGTTGGATGGGCTCTGAGTGGCAACATCGTTGGAGTAGA
>JAJYOS010000432.1 GCA_021796055.1 Bacteroidota bacterium | reverse complement strand
TGAGAAAGTCCCGGTCGATGGCGTTGTGGTGGGTGGCACGTCGAGCGTTGACGAATCCATGATTACCGGCGAGCCGATTGCGGTCGAGAAGCAGTCGGACGACGAAGTTATAGGCGGCACAATAAACAAGACAGGCTCATTCAAGTTTAAGGCTACAAAGGTCGGCAAAGACACCGCGCTCGCACAGATCATCGGAATGGTACAACAGGCACAGAGCTCAAAAGCCCCAATTCAACGAGTTGTTGACCAGATATCTGGCTACTTCGCTCCGGCCGTCATGATCCTCGGCGTTTTAGCATTCATAATATGGTACGACTTCGGTCCGCAGCCGAACCTCGTTTTTGCACTCATTGTCCTTGTTACAACATTAGTCATCGCTTGCCCGTGCGCGCTTGGAATCGCGACCCCGATTTCTCTGATGGTCGGCGTGGGAAAAGGTGCTGAGAATGGAATATTGATTCGCAGTGGTGCAGCGCTGGAGACTGCCCAGAAGCTGAATGCTATTGTCCTCGACAAGACCGGAACGATTACGAAGGGGAAGCCAGCTCTGACCGATGTGATTGCCGTCAACGGCTTCGATGAAAATGAACTGCTCGGCTTGTCGGCTTCTGTTGAGAAGGCTTCCGAACATCCCCTAGCTGAAGCGATTGTAAATGGCGCCGTCGAACGAAAAGTTCAAATAAGCGACACTCAGTCCTTCAATGCAATCCCAGGGAAGGGCGTCGAAGCAACTGTAAACGGGAAACACGTGCTCCTTGGCAATTCCAAGCTGATGAAAGATGCAGGAATTGAAATCGGAACATCGGAGGAAAAGAGCCGCAAGCTTGCGGAAGAGGGAAAGACTCCGATGTATGTCGCAATTGACAATCGATTTGGCGGAATTGTTGCTGTGGCGGACACGGTAAAGGAAGATTCTAAGAGTGCCGTGGCACAGCTTCAAAAAATGGGATTGGAAGTCGTGATGTTAACAGGCGACAATGAGCGCACCGCAAAGGCGATTGCCCGACAGGTTGGGATCACCAGAGTGTTTGCCGACGTCCTCCCTGAAGACAAGGCGCACAATGTTCAGAAGATTCAGATGGAGGGGAAGAAAGTCGCGATGGTGGGTGACGGAATAAACGACGCACCGGCGCTTGCCCAGGCAGACATAGGTCTTGCGATCGGCACCGGAACCGACATTGCAATAGAAGCCTCAGACATAACACTGATCAAAGGTAACCTCAGTGGTGTAGTTGCCGCAATAGATATTTCCAGAGCGACCATGAAGAATGTCCGGCAAAATCTTTTCGGCGCGTTTTTCTACAATACACTCGGGTTGCCGGTCGCAATGGGAGCTTTGTATCCGTTCTTCGGAATTCTGCTCTCGCCGATCATAGCCGGAGCGGCGATGGCTTTCAGTTCGGTAACGGTTGTCACGAACGCAAACCGGCTTCGCGCATATAAAATGAAAACGTCATAAGGCCCTGAAAGGAAATACAATGACTATTGACCGAATACTCGTAACGATAGCCGGATTATCCCTCAGCGGATGGATCGGATGGTTCTTCTGGTTCTCAGAAAGGAAATCAACGAAAGTTGAAACCATGGAATCTGGAATCCAGGAAGTCGTAATCAAAGTGAAAGGCGGATATTCGCCGGACGTGATAACCGTTGAGAAGGGAAGGCCGGTACGCCTGAACTTCTACCGGGAAGAAACCGCTGTATGCTCGGAACAGGTCTTATTCCCAGACTTCAA
Organism: Bacteroidota bacterium; assembly: GCA_021796055.1. Next base: position 4,270 of record JAJYOS010000432.1, on the reverse strand, counting down.
CAAGCAGGCGATGCTCGCGCCGTTCAAGACAATCCCTGTCGAATTCACCCCGGACAGAGAAGGCGAATTCGGTTTCCAGTGTGGAATGGGAATGCTGCACGGGAAAATAATTGTAGAGTAACAAATCAACACCTTCAAAAGAAAAGGAGAATCAAAATGTTGTACGAAATTAAGTCCCCCTCGACAAGAAAACACATTGCAATCCATCTCTTCAGACTCGTGGCAGTCGCCTTGTTCCTGACTGCAGTTACATCGTACGCTCAAAGCTCGATGGGCAGCGGCATGGGGAATATGCAGCACATGCAGCAGATGAATAACATGCGGAACATGGCCTCCATGTCAGACATGATGCAGCATATGCAGACCATGACGCATGAACTTTCAGGCATGATGCAGCAGATGAACGACGACAAGGGAATGGGCCAGATGGGAAGCATGGACCAGAACATGTCCATGATGCAGCAGATGCAGAAGCTGGGAGCGAACATGGAATCCCTGATTCACCAGATGAGCCAGACTATGGCGGACAAGGGGATGATGGCGGATCCTAAGATGAAGGACCAGATGACGCAAATGCAAATGCACATGGGCTCGCTGGTCAACGATTATCACGAGATGATGCAGAATCTGAAGTCGAAGACCCCGCCCGCCGGAAAAACCAGCGGCAATAAATGAAAATCCAGATGTGGGGAGGCGGCACACCCGTCTGCCAAAGCACTTTGGCGCGCAGGCACACTGTACAGGTTGACTGAAAATACAATGCCGCCTTTCCCTCCGGCAAAACAGGAGGTGAAATGAGGATGATTAAGTATTTGAAGAAAGCAATCCCAAGGATGCTACGAAAAGGGGAAGTATCCACGTTCGCGTCATTTCTGTACCTTCTTCTGGGAACTCAGAACTCATTTGCCCAGGGCAACTGGTTCGCGACCGGATACTTCCAGTATTCTCAGGGCAATTACATTTTCGGGAGCAATACATCGACGTTCTACCTAGTCCCCGGGCTGAGGTACGAAGCGAACGACTGGAGCGCGTCGGCAATCCTCCCGATTGTTTCTCAGAACAATAATCTCGTTACTGCGGCCGGCGGGATGTTGCTGCCGCACGGCGGATCGAATATGAACATGTCTTCAGGCACGGGAGGTATGATGGGAGGTCCCGGCAGCTCCTCGATGGGAAGTATGTCAAACATCGTCGGGTTAGGAGACCTATTCCTGACCGCAGAGTATGAGATCATTCGCCCGGACTTGGGCCATTCGACAGGAAGTTTCGGACTGGGGGGAAATTCCCCGACGCTCGGTATAGACGCTCAGATGAAGGTTCCCACTGCAAGTACGGCAGACAACTTCGGGACAGGAAGATTTGACTTCGGAGGCTCGCTCAATTACAGGCAATTATTCGGTGCTTACGTCGTAATGGCTAATGCCGGGTACCTGCTTATAGGCAAGCCGGCGGGAGTTGATTTTAAGGACCCATTCTCCTACGGAGGCGGAATAGGAAGATTCTTCGGCGAAGGTGACTTCTCCCTTGCACTCATGTATCAGGGATACACGACGATCCTTTCAGGTTATCCACCGCCGAATCAAGCATCACTCGGTCTGAACTGCAAAACAAGCTCCGACATGATATGGACCCTACTCGTCTCGAAGGGGCTCACGGAAACCGCGCCTTCATTTGGCATAACAGGAGGGTTCAGATGGAGCTTATGAGGAGTAACCCCGCAAAAGCCCACCGTATCACCTTCACAAGGTTAATTGACAAGCCCGACAAGAATGGAGAACCATGAAATCAGAAATCATAACATTTGCCACACTTACATGTCCCAATTGCGGTTACAAAGAAACTTTGGAAATGCCTGCGAACGCCTGTCAGCATTTTTATAGATGCAAGGCGTGCAGTATTGTAATGAGACCGAAACCCGGCGATTGCTGCGTATTTTGCTCTTATGCCGACGTGAAGTGTCCGCCGAAACAACTGGAGGCAGCAGGTGAAGACTCTGAATTGCGAAGTGACACATAACTGTCGTTTCATTCCCAAATTTTGAATGTTCGAGAGACCGGAGAGAGGACAATGGCCTATCTGAATCTAGCTGTCCTGCTGGCATTCATTGTCGGACAGGTTCAGTATGGCTGCATTTCACATTTTTGTACCATGATGCAGAGCCCGGTAAGCGCTCCGGAGCTGTCCATGAACTCAGAAGCTTATTCGTGCGAAGGCCCCTGCAGTTGTTCTCGAAGAATCACTCTGCGGCAATACGGGCTGCAGTTGGTCGAGAATAATTGTGTCAAAGCTGTCTATTCTAAGAAGAGTGTAATAAGCAGTTCCACGGATTCGACTAAGTTGCTCAGCCATTTTGTGATGGTGCTTGGCTTTATGCCAACTCTCTATGGGCATAAGTCAGCAATTGGCGATCAACTGTCGGCTATCAACAACGCAGCCTCCCCTCCATTAGATTTACCCATCCTGAACAGCAACCTCCGCATTTGAGACCCTCTTCGTCATCGGGTCATCTGATCGCGTGTAGAAATCTCGGACTTCAACTCCGGGAATCGATTATTAATCTTGGCGCAAAATAAGAAATCATAGAAGGATAAAAATCATGTATAACTTTGTCAATCGCCTTGTTCAGCAAACGGCGCTTTCGACAGCCATCGCTGTTACGTTGGCCCTCGCTGTTTCACAAACGGCAAAAGCAATCCCGAGCTATTCCCGTCAGACCGGACTGAGCTGCGCAACCTGCCATACCGTTTTCCCGCATCTCACACCGTTCGGCAGGGACTTCAAACTTCATGGTTACGTCGGCAATAACACTCAGCTAATAAGTGACCATGAGTCCACAAGCGATACAGTCAGTCAGGGCAGGACAATTCTGGAATTCCCAGCCACACCAATGATTTCTGCCAGAATCTCTTCACGGTGGAACTACCAGCAGGGAGGCGGGAATGGACTCGTTCCCCATGGGGTTGTAACCGCTGGACAGGGTTTCGTCTCCAGTCCTGATGGTTATGGAGACAAAGATCTCCTCGATTACCTCTCCGGGTCAAGCATATACATTGCAGGGCGAGATCACTCCACGACTCGGAAGCTTCATTGAGTTCGGCGGACCCGATGACGAAGGCGGTACTGTTGGGCTCGGAATGTTCGATGTAGCTCTCGTGTCCCCGGATGAGACTGTCGCAGGCCAGAACTTTGTTTACGGTATAAGGGCGGAAGATGCCCTGGCCGCCGGCGATCCTTCAAACTCGATCGGAACCTGGGGGCTGACGGCAAGCCTTATGGGACTCAGCACGCATAATACTCTCTTCGATCCGGGTACGGCCTTCATGGAAGGCGGTGAGCTTTTCGGAATGCTCGGCGATTTCGACGGCGGCGGGCTGTACGCAAGTGTGGGAGTCTACAGACCGACGGCAAATCAGACTGCCAACGGCTACGTACAAGGCGCCGTATCAGGCTCAGGCGCGTTCGATGGGGTAGGCGGTGTAAACAGTTATGTCAGAGTCTCGTACTATCTTCCTCCAATCGGTAAGAACACCTATACGGAGATCGGAGGTTTCGGTTATTTCGGGAAGCTGAGTATGACCGCCGCGCCGGCCGCAGCGCTTGCAGTTCCGGATTATATCGACAACTATTACAATTTGGGATTAGACTTCCAGGCTCAGTACATCGGCAACAACAATCTCGTAGAGCTCTTTGGACTACTCCAGTCTCAGCGCGATGGCGCCTTCTACGGTGTGGACGAATTTACAGGACTTCCGGGCGATGGTGCTCCGGTGTCGAGACAGGGCTTCGGAGTGAAGGCGGATTATTATTACAGCAGTTTGATTGGCGCCTACTTGAAATACCTCTATCAGACATCCAGTCAGCTTAAGGACATGAATGTCAGCGGGGCGGTCGTCGGTCTTGGTTGCTTTCCCTGGGAAAATGTCAACCTGAAACTCGAGAGGACATTCTTCTCGACATACAACATCGGTGCTGCGCAGTACGGAGCATATGTTGTTGCGGGAGCACCAAACCCAAGGTCTATCTCGGCGTCCGACTTTGACGTTACAGCGGTGAAACTGGAATACCTGTTCTGATTTCACGCTCGTTGTGTCGCGTCAGTGTCTCCGACCTGACGCGGCGCAGCCTGACAGCATGGCGTTCGGCTTCTCTCCAGAGGTCACGGACTTTTCTTCAAATCGCACATCCGGCAGCTCCACTGTCCCTAAATACATCACACCTCAAAAACCTACCCCTCAAACGTAAGTCTCATATTCCCATTTTCCCTCCTTTT
>JAJYOS010000431.1 GCA_021796055.1 Bacteroidota bacterium | reverse complement strand
CGGTGATTTCGCGGGTCTTACTCAGATGAGCGGCGCATCGACTACTGTCTCCGGGCAGCAGGATGGGTACGGCCTCGGAGTGCTGAACAGCGAGTCGATCGATGAAAACGGAAACATTGTCGGCGAATTCTCCAACGGTACGACGCGTACCCTTGGTCAGGTGATGCTCGCGACTTTCGACAATCCCGGCGGTCTCCTTAACGTCGGCAACAATCTGTATACAGCTTCGGCGAGCACAGGTAACCCGATAATCGGAGAGGCCGGAAGCGCAATACCCACCCAGGTTGTCAGCGGTTCATTGGAACAATCCAACGTGGATCTTGCGACGGAACTCTCAAACATGATCGTCGCAGAACGCGGGTTCCAGGCGAACGCTCAAGTTATCACCACGAGCAACACACTGTTGAACACCCTGGTGAACACCGTTCAGTAATAGCAGCAAAGTGAGCGAATAGGGTGCAACTCAAATTGCACCCTGTCGCTTTTTCTATACCGGAAGGAGGCCGATATGATCAGGTTGACTCAGATAAACGGGGAAGAAATTACCGTCAATGCCGATTTGATCGAGACTGTCGAACGAGCTCACGACACGATCATTACGCTGACCACGACGCGCAGGATAAGGGTCCAGGAGGGGATCGAGGCGATCATCGATAAGGTGGTCGAGTACCAGAGGCGGATCCATTCGCCAAACTTGACTGCCGGTTCTTCCGGGCCGGTCGCAACAAAAGGCTAACTCTCCGACAATTTCCGGTATACGCCGGGTGTGGGAGCTCCTTAATCCCTCCAAACTTCTTTTCGCCCGGGTCGAAGGTCTCAGCACAGGGAGAGAACGGCTCTCACAATATTGTTCACTTGCTCAATATTGTTCAAAGCTAATCCCGTTTATTCATGAAACGCCGCAAAACGGCCAGAATTCAATGACCGATGACGGCATAGACCTTGAGTTTACTTCGATTGGGAAATACAACAAGAATGAACAAGAGGCTTAACGGAAATGGCAGAAACAGTCCAACAGACAGTAGTTCAGAAGCCGGCCGCCAAATCGAAGAAGATGATCATGATAGTTGCGGTTGTCGCGCTTCAACTGGTAGCGGCCTATTTTCTGGTTGGTTTCTTCCTGAAGCATGGGGGACCCGATTCACAGGCGCAGACGACAAGTGCGCAAGCGGGCAATCCGGAGAAAAACGCAGGGGGCGATCCGAATTTTGACCACGTCTATGTAGTGAAAGACCTGATAGTAAATCCGGCCGGGACGAACGGGTTGAGATTTTTACTCACCACGATCGGCCTCGAAGTGACTTCCGAAGAAACCGTGAAGGAGCTTCAGAAGCGCGATGTGCAGATCCACGACGCGATTATAAGCATCCTGACCAGCATGACGCTTCCGGAGCTGGACGACGCCGGTTCGCGCGACTCTTTGAAAGTTGCAATCAGGAACGGGATCAACAGGGACCTCAGCACGGGGAGTGTCCTCAACGTTTATTTCAGCAAGTTCATAATTCAGTGAGCTGAGAGAATGCCGGAAGTCCTTTCGCAATCGGAAATAGACAATCTTTTGGCGGGAATCGGGAAAGAGCCTGCTGCCGCGGCACCTGCGAGAATGGCGGACCAGAAAGAGGAACAGCGCGATGTGCAGGGGTTCGATTTCCGCCGGCCCAACCGGGTGTCGAAAAACCAGCTTCGTATCTTTCAGGCTGTGCACGAGACTTTCGCGGAGCTGTTCGGTTTCTACCTTGCCTCGAAACTTCAGACCCAGGTATCGGTGGCAGTGAGTTCGGTCGACCAGCTCTTCTACTCGGAGTACCAGCTGTCCATCGGAAGTCCGACCTGCCTTTACGTTTTTGATATGGATCCTTCGGAAGGAAGAGGGGTACTGGAATTTTCCCCCATGCTGGTGTTCGCGATAGTCGAGCGGCTTCTCGGCGGCGGAGCCACGGAACCGACAAGGAAGCTCCGCGCGGTAACAGAAATCGAGAAGAGCCTGGTGAAGGGGACCGTGGAGAAGGCCCTCCAGGATCTCCAGGGAGCGTGGAAGTCGATAAGCAGTTTGAAGTTCAAAGTCGACCGTTTCGAGAGCGAGGCCGATTTTTTGCAGATAGCTCCAACAAGTGAAATAGTGCTTGTCGTTTCGTTCGACGTTCAGATCGCCGGCGTGAGTCATCTCATGAATTTGTGTTTCCCGACCTTCTCGCTGGAGGAAACTATACAGCGCCTCAACCTGCAGCACGTTGCGCCGATGGGTGTGGGTGAAGGAACGCAGAAATCAAGGTCGAACTCGGTCGTCAGAAACATATCGACGACGGAACTCCCCGTCAGTGTTGAACTGGGCAAGGCGTGGGTTACGCTCAGGGACCTCGTGGAGCTCCAGACCGGCGACGTGATAATTCTGGACAGCAAGAAGGACACCCTGCATCCGGTAAAGATTGCTTCGCGGACGAAGTTTTTCTCGAAGGCCGGTGTGCACGACGGGCACAAGGCGGTAAAGATTGTAAGAAGCGCTTCAGAAGAGGAACAAAACGGAGATTAATATGGCAGATGATGTAATCCAGAACGCGGAAGCAGAGAGAATAGCCAGAAAAGAGGCCCAGGATCCCGCGTTTGAGAACCTTACCGAGACCGATTCCAAGGCGTCGGGGAACGAGAACAGGCTCGACCTTCTCCTTGACCTTAACCTTTCAGTCACCGTCGAGCTCGGCAAGACGACCATGATGATAAAAGACATACTGGAACTCGGGCGCGGCTCGATAATCGAATTCGATAAACTTGTCAGCGAGGCGGTGGACATACTGGTCAACGGGCGGAAAATGGCGGAAGGCGAAGTGGTCGTCGTCGACAAGCATTTCGGCATCCGCATAACGAGCATGGTCGACCCCGCCGAGCGTCTGAAAGGGCTGAGAAAGTAATGGACTGGCTCATCGTAAAGACCTTCCTCACGATGCTCGTGCTCATCGGGATGATGTTCGGGCTCCTGCTTGTGGTTCGCAAGTATTTCTATACCAAGCCGCAGTTCGTGAACGACAACCTTAAAGTTCTCTCCTCCATGAGCCTCCAGCCCAAAAAGTCCATCTATCTGGTGAAGGTATTCGACAGGGTGATGCTCGTCGGGGTGAGCGACAACTCAATCGCTTCGCTCGGTGAAATAACCGACGGCGATGTTCTGCAGAAACTGGAAGCGTCAGGTCAGAAGCAGGGGCTGAAAGGATTTTCGGAAATACTGAGGGCTTTCACGCAAAAATGAAGAAGATACTCGTCGCCGGTTTGCTGCTGGCTTGCTTTTTCTCGGTGGTCCCGCCTGTTCACGCGCAGTCATCGATACCGATCCCAAGGGTCACGTTCGGGATAGACACGGCGTCCAAGCCGCAGGATGTAGCCGTCACTCTGCAGATACTTTTCTTCATGACCATACTGTCGCTCGCGCCGGCGATACTCATCATGACTACAGCTTTCCCGCGCATAATCATCGCCTTCTATTTTCTCAGGCAGGCACTCGGGACGCAGACGATGCCACCGACACAGCTTCTTATCGGGCTGGCCCTTTTCCTGACTTTCTTTGTGATGGCTCCGACCTGGAGCAAGGTAAATGACACGGCGTTTCAACCTTACATGCAGAACAAGATTACGCTCGATTCGGCATACGCCGTGGGCGTGAAACCCATCAGGGACTTCATGCTGCGGCAAACGCGCGAGAAAGACCTCGCGATGATGGTACACCTGGCGCATCTCAACCGTCCGAACACGCCGGACGATATACCGACATATGTCGTCGTACCGGCGTTCGCGATCAGCGAAATGAGGATCGGGTTCGAGATCGGATTCCTGGTGTTTATACCGTTCCTGATGATCGACATGATAGTTGCCAGCATACTCATGTCGATGGGCATGATGATGCTCCCGCCGATGATGATCTCGCTGCCCATGAAGCTGCTGCTTTTTATTCTTGTCGACGGCTGGTATCTCTTCGTCGGCTCACTCGTACAGGGATTTCATTGAGGATAGAATGACCGAAGCCTTTGTAATTGGAATAGCAAGAGACGCATTCTACACCATATTCATCGTAGCCGCCCCGGCGCTGACGGTTTCGATCGTCGTAGGCCTTATGATCTCGATTTTCCAGGCCGCGACATCGATAAGCGAAATGACACTAACCTTCGTCCCGAAGATACTTGCGATCGGCGTCGTTTGTATTCTCCTTCTTCCCTTCATGATGCAGAAGATGATCCAGTTCGCCGAACACATTTTCAACATAATACCGAACCTCAGGTAAAATGACATTCTACGCGGAAAAATTCGTGGTCTTCATGCTGGTGTTCATCAGGACGCTGTCGATGTTCGCGACGGCGCCGATGTACGGCCACCAATCCGTTCCTGCGCAGCTGAAAATCTGGGCCGGGGCTGCGGTTGCCTTCGCCATCTTTCCGCTGATCGCCGCGAATACCGGTACGATCTCGCTGGACCTGGGCTCACTTGTGGTGCTGGCCGTGCAGGAAGTCATCGTTGGCTCGTCGATCGGTTTCACGATGGGTATAGTCTTTTACGCCGTGAGTTATGCCGGCGAGATTTTCGGAATCGAGATGGGCCTCTCCATATCCAGCCTGATAGACCCGCAAAACGGCGTGAATGTGGCGGTGATCGGGCAGTTCGAATCCATCGTTGCCGTATTCATCTTCCTAATAATGAACGGCCACCTGTTCCTGCTGGAGGCGCTGAAGATGAGCTATGACGCAGTGCCGGTTTCAGGTTTGAAGATAAGCGGTTCGGCCGTTGACCTTTTCATCCATCTGACGGGGATGGTGTTCGTGGCGGCGATCAAAATCGGAGCCCCGGTAATCATTTCACTTTTTCTGACCGACGTGCTCCTGGGCATTATAGCAAAGATGGTCCCGCAGGTGAACGTGTTTTTCGTCGGGATGCCGCTGACTGTCGGGATCGGCCTGGTAGTCCTCATAGCATCGCTCCCGTTTTTCGTCTTCGTGTTTGGTAAGCTTATCGACACGTTCGAGGCTGAAACGGTACAACTCCTGAGGCTAATGTAAAGTGGCGGAGCAGAGTTTTGAGGAACGTACTGAAGAAGCTACTCCCAAGCGGCGCGGAGAGCTCCGGAAGGAAGGCAAAGTCGCCAAGAGCGTCGAGCTCACTTCGGCTGCGGTACTTCTCGGAGGGACTTTGATCTTGTATTTGCTCGGTGGCAGGTTTGTCGGTCAGATGTCCGATGTCATGAAGGAGTATCTGTCGCTCTCTTTCGGCACGGAACTGAACCAGGCCAATATCGTCACCCTCGCAAGCGCGCTGGCCTACCGCTTCCTCGTGATAGTCGCGCCTTTCATGTTGATCGTGATGCTGGTAGGCGTCGGTTCGAATGTCGCCCAGTTCGGGTTCCTCTTTTCACTCAAGCCGCTTGCGCGCGGTGTGGGAGCGCTCAACCCGTTGAAAGGGATTAAGAAATTAGGCCTCTCGCAGCAGGCCCTGATGGAGCTGGCGAAAAGCATCCTCAAAGTCACACTCGTCGGCCTGATCGGTTATCTGGCGGTAAGGAGCCTCATCGCGAATTCCGTCCAGCTGGTCGACAGCTCTCCGCAGCAGATATTCTCCTTCATGGGTTCCGGCGCGTTTGCCATCAGCATGAAGATCTCGTCCGCGTTCATAGTGCTGGCCGCGGTCGACTACTACGTGCAGCGTAAGAAATTCCAGCGCGATACGCGGATGTCCAAGCAGGAGATAAAGGAAGAACACAAGCAGGAAGAGGGCAACCCGGCTACGAAGAGCAGAATCCGCCGGGAGATGATAAAACGGCACAAGATGAGGATGATGCAGAACGTCCCCAAGGCAGATGTGGTTGTGACAAACCCGACTCACTACGCCATCGCGATCAAGTACGATCCGAAGGCAATGTCTGCGCCGAAAGTTCTCGCGAAAGCCGGAAAAGCGTCAATATGAGGAGTAAACCCGGAAAGGCAGAAAGCTCAAGAGGGCTCGTGACGTACATCGAAACCATCAGCAACACGATTG
>JAJYOS010000430.1 GCA_021796055.1 Bacteroidota bacterium | reverse complement strand
GCGCTGTCAGATGAATAGATGGTTCGAGGGCCTGACTGAGATCTGGGATTTCCTGGAGTAATTCTCCGCGAAGTCACGACCTATCAACGGATACCTTTGACTTTCTGCAAGTCAAAGAACGTCTGCAACATCATTACCAAATCGTTGATCTAGAGAGAGTAACCGGGCACGTCGGCTGTTTGCACTTCCGAGGCATGGCCGATAAATTTCGGAACTCGAACTCTGGAAGATTCGACCGGAGGCCTTTCTTGACGTTGCGAGGTCGTTCAGCTCAAAGGACGAATCGACGGAACGTCTTTTGGAGTGTAAAAAACAGTTGGAGGAATAAATGCACAAAGCGATTCAATACAGTTTTAGATCAGCCGCCGTGACGCTGCTGATTTCAATCATGGTCGGCGTCAGCTCGGTCTCAGCACAGACGCCAACCGAAAGCAGTCATCGCGGCTGGAGCCATCTGAAGTACGCGATCTTCTTCACCTCGTATGATATGGAAAATCTTCTTGCTGATCCCGCTCAGTTCAAGAAGACTATGGAATACTTCGCTCCCGTGATGCCTGACAGGGTTTACATCGACGGAGTCGGTCGCGGCGGCAAAGTGGATGTTCCGCTGCTGAAGGAGATAGCTGCGAGATTCCGCGCGATGGGAATAAAGGCCGATGGCGCCATGGTCGCGACTTCACCCCGGGGCGGACCTTCCGCGTACAACAATCCTGAAGACCTTGCTTCGCTTAAGGAAAGGATGCAGGGTTTGGCACAGGTGTTCAACAAAATTATACTGGACGATTGGCTCTTCACGAATGCGACCGACTCGAAGAGCGTTGCTGACAGAGGCGACATGACCTGGGCCGAGTACCGCACCAAGTTGATTCTGGAACAGTCGAAGAAATATATCATCGATGCCGCGAAAGAGGTTAATCCGAAAGTCCAGGTAATAATAAAATTCCCCAACTGGTACGAAGGGTTTGCCGAGAACGGCTACGATGTGAAGGATGAGGTGAAGCAGTTCGACAAGTTGGCGATCGGCATCGAGACCCGCGTGCCTGAGACTCAACACCAGCACATTCCGATTTATACGGGATACTTCCTGCAGAAATGGGAATCGAGCGCCGATGCGGCGAAGTGGGTAGGATCATGGCTCGATAACTATGGCATGGTTGGCCAATCGAACGATTACAACGCGCAGGTTTGGCAGGCGGTCCTCGCGCGCACGCCTGAGATAATACTCTGGTGCGCCGGTCAGCTCTGGCCGACAAATCCTTCCAGCAACGTCTATCCGGATTTCGTTGCGAAACTTCCGGAGTTCAACCGTGTTGCGGGACTGTTGAACGGCAAATCCCGCGGCGTGCCGATTTACATGCCCTTCGGTTCAACTGGCGAATACAACATCGCCGGTTATTTCGGGATGGCGGGGATACCTCTCGATCCCGTGACGACATTTCCGAAAGAAAGCCCTATATCCATATTCTGCCTGAACTCAGCAAAGGACCACAACCTTGCTTCTGAGCTCATCAGCCAGCTTACCGATGGCAAGAACATTTTCATGACTTACGGCCTTTGGAAGAAACTTGCCGAAGAGGGAACTGAATTCAAGAATGTCCTTAGCCTCCTTCCATACAGCGGCCAGGTGAGCGGCTCAACGTTTGGGCTCCTTCAGGGATTTGGCGAAAAGACTCTCAAGGCGGACAGGAAATTCACTTTCCCCGGCATAGAGGTGACTACATGGCCGGAGACACGCGACGTTACGCTGTCGCGCGAGGATTTTGATTTCCCCGTCCTCATGCGGGTTCACTACCTGAACGGGACGATCTACATACTCAACATGCCGAGCAATTCCTACGACCTTCTCCGGCTGCCTGTTCGGGTTCTCGACGCAATCCGGAGGCCATTCAACAAGGAGTTGGGCGTGCAGCTCGACGGACCCGGACGCATCGCGATGTACCTGTTCGGTGAAAAGCAGTACGTCCTGTATAACATGAGTAACAGGATCGAGCCCGTCTCCCTTAGATTTGACAAGGCGATTCAGACACAGGGATGGAGGGAACTTGTCCGCAACGAGGAGGTGAAGGCTACAGTCGACTCAGCGTCCGCGCGGTTCCACGGCTATCCTCATTTTCACGGACCGGTTTTCAGCGACGTGTCGTTGACGCTGCAGCCATATGAGATAACTGTAGTTCAGGCGCCCTGACGAAATTCCATCGGGTAGTCCGGAATTCTGTCCGGGCTACCCGTCCCATCTTTCAAGTTTTACTCAAGGCGCTTTCGGGCGCATGCTGCGCTACTGTACGTTTTGCGCCGAGGACGTCTGCCCCGTCACTTGCGCGACAAGACTGTTCTGCTCAGTATTTCACACACCACATTACGGGAGGAGGAGAAAAATGAGTGATGCGGTTATACCCGCGAATCAACCCGCCGATATTCCGGAAATAAAATGGCGAAACATTATTTGGGCGCTGATTGCCATCGGCGTCATGGTGGTTGTAATTATAATACGCGATTTTCGTTTGCTCGATTTCATACACGTGCTGGCGGGACTTCTTTGGACGGGCACGGATTTGTTCATGGGGTTCGCAATGGGTCCGATAATGCGGAGACTCGACCTGCAAGCACGCAGGAGCGTGATCCTTCGTCTGATGCCAAAGATGATTTTCTACATGCCCACTCTGGCGATCATCACGCCTACGGCCGGTTTCTATCTCGCGTCCATGATGGGTTATCTAAATGTCGGCTTTCCACAGTACTGGTGGATGGTTGCCGTCTATTTCATACTTGCCGTTCTCACGATTCAAGGGCTCGGCATTTTACTCCCGACGAACCTCAGGGTTTATTTTGAAATGAGGAGGGAGAAGCCGGATGGCGAAAAAATACAAAGGATGATGAGGAGCTACTTCCGAACGGTGGCAATTCAGGGCGCCATGCAGATCGCGATAATATTTGTAATGTCTCATCTCGCCACGGGGATTTGATTCACGTCACCGCGGCCCTTAGTTGAAGACCGGTCCGACCGGGTTACGGCCTTCAAATGCATGGCCTTCCTCCGCATAATCTGTGTTCTGACTTGGGGTTGATTGCATTTGAACGAAGATGCCGATAATTTAGCCGGGTCAGGCGGCTGCAGTAAGCTTCATAGATTCAAGGCAAGCGGCCATTGCGGATTCTTCTATAGCATGGAAAATAGTCAGGAGGGTTTGTGATGGAAAAAATCAAAGTCGAAAACTCGTGCTTCGGAGTCATTTGGGTAATTGGTTGGCTGTTTACTGTCGGTTTCCTCAAACTTTTGTTCTGGCAGGGGGTACTCGCCATCGTGATTTGGCCGTATTATCTCGGCGCGGCACTCAGAGGGTTGATTAAGTAACAAACAGCGCGCTCACCATCCATAGTGTCAAAGCTTTCGGAGGATGTTGCGATGGTTCTGATCTTGTTGGCGGCCGCGTGCGTTTTGTCTTCGCCAAGTTCAACTCGTGGTCAGGCGGATTCTTGCGATATCCATGTCTCGGTGATTAACATGCGAAATGACCGCGGCGAAGTCGAAGTGGCTCTTTACAATTCCAGCGATACTTTTCTCGGAGATTCGGCTAAGGTGTTTCGTACCGCTGACGGCAAACCCGAAGCCGGAACATCGAGAGTCGTGTTCCAGCGTATACCTTTTGGAACATACGCCATCGCGGTGTTTCACGATGAGAACTTGAACAGGAAAATGGACAAGGGAATGTTTGGGATTCCTAAGGAAGGTTACGGTTTTTCGAATGACGCCATGGGTTTCATGAGAGCTCCGGATTTCGATCAAGCAAAGTTCATTTGCGATCGGGATTCGATCGAGGTTGTGATTAAAATGAAGTATCGGCCTTACTGATGACGGATCCCGTGGGAGAATCGCAGGCAATGGTCAGCGCCACTAAGGGAGTAGTCTATCTCCCAATCTTACCGTTTCGCTGACGAGATCCTCGAAATCTTCCTTCCGGCTTCTGTGGTTCGTGTTCGCTACCCGTATCGCATACCTGCCGCCGAGTACGGTCGACGAAGGCGAAGCAATCCCTTGTTCCTGCAGCGACATTACAATCTCTTTGTTGATTCGGTTCAACTGCTTCTCGGAAAGCCCGGCCCGTTTGTACCGGTAGCAGACGATATTCAAGCTCACCGGCGTCAGGAGCTCCAGATTGTTTTCCCTTTCAATGAGTTCACCCAGGTAGAAGGCTTGGGCGATATTCTGTCTGATGGCCGCCGCATATTTTTGAACGCCATGCTCTTTCAGCGACATCCATACCTTGAGCGCCTTGAAACCGCGTGAGAGTTCGAGACCGTAGTTTCCCATCGGGTCAGGCCCGGCGGCGAGTCCTCTTTCGTGGTTCATTAGATAAAAGGGCTCACTCGAAAACGCGCTTCTGTGCGCCGCAGCATCTCTTATCAGCACGCAACCCACCTCGAAAGGCATGTACATCCATTTGTGAAGATCGAAGGCCACGCTGTCGGCCTCTTCTATAGTTTTCAATTTACCGGAGTATTCTGGCGCCATCTTTGCCAGGGCGCCGAAGGCGCCGTCGATGTGGTACCACAGATTATATTTCTTCGAAATTGAAAGAAGCTCATCGAGCGGATCGATCTCTCCGGTGTTCACGGTGCCGGCGTTTCCTATCACACAGAATGGAGTATTGCCGGCATCGAGATCCGATTTGATGGCCCGCTCAAGCTCTTCGATTCTCAGCCGGTAACTTTCATCCACGGGGATCTTTCTGAGCGAATTCGATCCGATACCCATGACCTCGACTGCTTTCTCGACGCAGCTATGTGTCTCGGTTGAACAATAAAGAGTCATGTTGCCCTTCGCCGCCCGGACGCCTTCCTTGCGAATGTCCTTTCCCGTTTGATGATTTCTCGCCACCATGAGCGCCGTTATGTTAGCCATCGAGCCGCCGCTGACGAGAATTCCCGAAGATGTATCGGGGTAATTCATCATTTCCTTGCACCAGTTCAGGACCTGTTGCTCGACGTACATCGCGGAGTGTTCGCCGAGCGCGGTGTTCGGGTTCATCCCGGCGGCCAGCATCTCCGCGAGCATGCCGAACGGCGTTCCGGTTCCCTGCACCCACGCCCAGAACCGCGGATGCGTATTACCGCTCGGATAGGGAAGTATGTGTTTCTTGAATTCTTCATATATCTCCGAGATCGCCAGAGGCAACTGCGGAATATTTTCCTTCAGAAACTCCTTCGTCTCGGCTGGAATCTTCCGCCACGATGGCTCTTTTCGGATATGTTGGAGATGATCCAACATATCGTCGATCATTTGATGACCGAGCCCGCGCATCTCTTCCCAGTCCGGTGGGTCGAGCGAGATCTCGTCTGAAAGGAGTTCCTTGTGATCTTTCATTTCTACCTGTTATCGGATTTTAATTGTCTTTTGCGGAGTGAGAATTCACTTATGTCTTATCTTCATTCCCAGAATCGCTAGCGTGAGGATGAATGTCACTCCGTTCGCGAGAATTATCGGCATTGAACGGAGCCGTATTCCGAAGAGGAGCCATAGAAAAACGCCTGTGCACATCATCAGGTACATTCTAAGGCTTATGTCCTTCGCCGAGCGAGTCTGCCAAACTTTAACGAACTGGGGAATATACGCGGCCGTCGTAAGGATGGCGGCCAGGTAGCCTATTGCCTGAGTCAATTTCATTTGGCTGTTCTCTGTTTCGTTTTCATTATTTCGGACATCTTTTTCGCGACCATCTTCGCTTTGTAATCCTCCAGCTTTTCAAGCTCCGCCATAACATTCTTGTAATCTTCGTCGCCCCTGTTCTGGCTCATCTTGTAGGCCGCCTCTACTCTTTCAATGTCAATTTCAAATCCCACGATCCCGCCGATTTGCTTCGCGATTTCGCCCTGCAAGACTTCCTCAGTCAAGGGATGCGAAGAGATCTGTTCGTGCAAATGAGTCATGCTCTCAAGCGATTTCCACAGGCGCTTGCCCTCCACAACCCGCAGGTGACCGTAGACGTGAATGCTCATGTAGTTCCATGTCGGGACGTT
>JAJYOS010000429.1 GCA_021796055.1 Bacteroidota bacterium | reverse complement strand
CCGGTCGCCTCTCTGATTGCATTGGAGAAATCACGAGTGTCGACATTCCGGTGTTTGAATTCCTTCACGTAATGCCTGATGGCCTTGTCAAACAGCTGGTTTCCCAGGAAGAATCGAAGCATGTGCAGCATCGACGCACCTCGCGGGTAAATGTACGTTCCAAACACATCGACGGGATCGTAATAGCGGTTGTAGACCGTCGGACGCCTGTCGACGTTGTCGGCTGCTATGACCTGATTGTGGTTGTGATACATTTCATACTCAAACTCCTTTTCTCCGTAAGCGTGTTCGCGGTACAACGCCTCGAAGTAGGTTGCGAAGCCTTCATTGAGCCACGCGTTTGCCCAGTTGCGTGTCGTCAGGAGGTCCCCGAACCATTGATGTGCCGTCTCATGCGCAATAAGTGATACGCTGGATATTTGCGGCTCTGCAAACCGGTCATGGATTGTCCTGTCGGTGAGCGTGATTGCTGACACGTTCTCTTCACCGCCCCAGGTGAAGTTGGTAACAGTCGTCAATGCCAGCTTCTCCCACGGGAAGGGATGCCCCGTTATGTGGGAATAAAACTTCAGCACGTCCGGCTCCCTCTTGAAGTTCTGGGTTATCAAATCGCCGTACTTCGGATCGGAATAATAGTAAATCGGAGTCTTCCCGTAATGGTCCTCGAATCGCTTGAAGATTCCCGCGATGATGGAAATCAAATAGACGACGTGCGGTCGGGCTTCTACCCAATCGAATTTCTTCTCTTTTCCTCCATCGACCGTGGTTACGCTCTTCAGTACCCCGTTAGAAATCACTGTCCAGTTTTCGGGAACGGTCGCAATCACAGAGCTGCTGGTGAAATCATCGGGATAATCGTGGCATGGGAACCAGTACCTCGCATCTTCAGGCTCGCTGTTGCTCCACACTTCCGGATCCCGGTGGGGATATCCTTTGTCGGGAGTTATGAAGAATATTCCGCGCGTCGGCTTGGTGGAATATTTGATCGCGTAGGTAAGCTGGCTGCCGAGTCCGTACTTTTCTTTGAATATCACGGTCAGTATTTTCCCGTTGTAATGGTAACTCAGCGGCCTGCCTGCCATCGTAACGGACTCAATTTTCATATCGACAGCATTCAGATGGACGGAATCAAGTCGTGTTCGAAGAGGTTCTATCGTCTCGGTCGCTTTGCCGAACAGAGTTTTGGTTGTCATGTCGAACTTGAAGTTCAACACGATATTCTTCATATGGAATTCTCTGTTCGGTGCGTGATGTACGGGCGGGAGAGATTGAGATCTCGCGGTTGAAAAACACGCGACCGAGAGAAGGACCAACAGGTACTTTTTCATCACTGTGCTCCTCGGTTTTTTCTTGATGGTTGGAGCCTGTCAGGCTCCGTGATCACACTTTTCCGACTATCAAAGCTGCCAGCCCGAAGATCATCATGAGTTTATATCCGAAGCTTGCCTCTGAGAAGCTGTGCCTCGTTATAAGAAGATAAGTGATGTAAACTCCTATTGGCAGGATAGTCAGTCCGCAAACTGTCAGGAATTGAATCGGCAGAACACTCAGGTGGTATGCGCCCCAGACCATGAAGAGCAGAATTGCCGTCAGGGCAATAGAAATGCGCGAGGAGACTGCGGTTCCATATCTGGTGGCAATCGTATGAACACCTACATAGCTATCCCCCCCGACATCTTCGGCATCCTTAATAATTTCCCTGATAAGGTTGGTAAGAAAAGCAAAAATGGCGGCAGGATAGACGTCCTTCAGGTCCCCTACCGCTGTGCCACCGTAAACGAAGGTGAGTCCCGTTACGAAGGCTACGGCCAGGTTTCCGTAGAAGATCGTCCTTTTCAGTTTATAACTGTACAGGAAGATCAGGATCGACGCTCCGACCGCGATTGCGAACGCAGGGATATTTATAAACGCAGCAATCAGCAATCCGATTCCTGTGACCCCGGCATAGAACATTTTAGCTTTTTCCGGGGAGAGTCTGCCGGAGGCGATGGGGCGATTGGGCCGGTTGATCTTGTCTATGTCAATGTCAAAGAGATCATTTACAGCATTCCCGCCGGCTGTGATAAGGGAAGCGGCTATGGCCGCCGCAAGGACTACCCATGTTCTTGAAACATTGATACCGCAGAGTATTCCCGCGCACTCGACGCTCAGAAATGCAATCATGACATTTCCTATGCGGGCCAATTTAAGATATTCGATCATTGGTCTTTATTGAACCTTCGATTTTTACTAAACACTTAATGCAACGGCTCAGTCGAGTCTCCACCTTCTCGTACGGAAGGTAAAGAAGGCGGCTGAAAGATGACTTCTTTATGGAACGGAAATCCCGGCTTCAAAGATTCCACGATGCTCATCTATTTTTAATAATTTCAGCCGAGCTAATCAATGCAGAATTCAAAATTGGTTGACAATTCCGAAATGGATCTTCCCTTGTACAAACGAGTCGCCCTTGCCGAGCGCAAAACTCGCCTTGAGTATGCCGAGCCCGGTTTCGACCTGGGCACCGACGCCGTAGCCATATACCGAGAATGAGCTTGAAGGGAGGTCCGCAAGCGGATCGCTCTGCATATAAATGTAACCCGCATCGACGAAAGCGAAGAAGAACGATTCTCTCCCGGTCGCGAATCTGTACTCTATGTTCGTCCAAGCCGCCTTCGTTGCAAGAAATTGATTCTCGATGTACCCACGGATAGTGTTCGTGCCGCCGAGGCGGTACATGTCGCTCTGGTCGAGCTCGGTGCCTGTGACCTGCTCGCCGTGGATTCCGACGGCAAGTATCTGCCGGGCGATGAACTCATGAAAGAAAGAGAGCCCGACCGTCAGATGCTGCGTATAGCTGGTAAGTCTCGTGTCGGGTGTTATCAGCTGTTCCGGGCCGTAAATCTTCTTCTGTCCAAACTGCAGCTGGGTCTCGTACAAGACCCCGCGGGTGGGACTGTAGACATCATTGCGTGTATCATACATTACTCCAACGCCCAGGTTCAGCACGCTGCTCTGGTAGACGGAATAGTAGTTGGCGGCATTGAGGAGCGGTGTCGTCGTCAGTGTGTTCAATGACACGTTCGCATTGAAGTTATCGCTGAACAGGAAGATGCCGCTTAGTCCGAAGTTTCTCGTCACCGATGTCGAATCCTGCTGGCGCTGGGTGAAATCGACCTCTGCATTGAGCGGCAGTCCGAAGATGTAAGGTTCGCCATAGTCAATTTCCAGCTGCTGGGTCAACTTTGTCTCCTGGTGCCACATGGCCCGAAACTTCCTTCCCGTTCCAAAGAGGTTTGTCATCGAAACGTCGATCATCCCCGTAAAATATCCCGGCTGCCCTAACTGCGACGGGACGTAACCGATTACGCCGTCGAATGTATTCGTGTTTCCTTCGACCACTTTCACCAGCAGACCCGTGGTGTCGCCGCTTTCGAATATCTGGGGATCACCTACGCTCTGGAAGAATCCGAGCTTTTGCAGCCGCTGTTTGGCAAGCGTCAATTCATTTTCATTGTAATATGTGCCCGGGACTATCTGAAGAGCGCGCATTATGACGTAGTCTTTCGTCTCGGTATTCCCTTCGATACGGACCGCTTCAATCCTCACCCTCTTCCCTTCGTTGACATTCAGCGAGATGCCGAGGGAATCGGACCCGCGGTTATTGTAGACGTAAATGCTGTCGATCGTTACCGCGGCCAGCGGGAACCCGTCCTGATTATACCGGCCGAGGATATACTTGATGTCGTTTTCAAGACCGGACTGGTCAAACGGCCTCCCCACCTTAGTGTACAAATCGCCATTGAAGGATGAGTTGGTCAGGAATTTGTTACCGCTGATTGATAATCTCCCGACAAGCAAACGCGGCCCCGCAGAAATATAGATGGCCAGCTCGCTTTCGCCCGGTTCCTTCATCCCCACGACGCTAAACGAGTCCGCCCGGCAGAGCAAGTAGCCATCCGAGTAATACGCCTGTTTGATCTGGGTTATTCCCGCCGTGATGCGAGAGGTATCCGAAGATGGAAAGCCTAACGGCTTGAAATACTCCGCCGGGTTGAATCCGGCCAGGTCCGCGGCACCGACAACTCTTACCGAGTTGATCCTGTTCTGGGCAGTTGCACTGCTGCCTAAAGCCAGTCCAACGAATACTGCACACGTTACGAATAGAAGCTTCATTCCGAATTAGAAAATAAGGAGAGAGCGCGAGAATATACAGGTAATCAAGACCGAACAACCGGGGAGAACGCAATCCACCGTCATCCGTCAATCAAACAGGAGGAGACGGCGAGTTACCACGAATTGGAGGAAATGATCGGACGCAATCTGACGAGGCTTCTAAGAACTCAGCGGCCGTTACATTCATGCGGACTTATGAAACTGCTGGATCGGCTTGACCCGCAACTCGCCGGCCTGAAG
Source organism: Bacteroidota bacterium (assembly GCA_021796055.1). The sequence continues at coordinate 1,624 of JAJYOS010000429.1, read as the reverse complement.
AGACTTGATCGCCTTGACGGCAGCCGACGCCGCGGAGAGAGTGGTGGCGAAAGATACCCTGTGTTCGATTGCCGCCCAGCCGATGGAATATTCATCGGATCTGGCTTCCTCTCCCAGGGGCGTGTTAATGATGAACTGTATCTTCCCGTTCTTTATGTAGTCGACGATATTCGGCCTGCCCTCGCTGACCTTGAATATCTTTTCATTCACGATTCCGTTCTCTGTGAGGAACCTGGAAGTCCCTTCCGTTGCGATAAGCTTGAAGCCGAGGCCGGCAAAGGCCCGCGCGATATCGAGCGTACCCTTGTTCTTATCGTTGTCATTCACGCTGAAGAGCACCGCACCTGACTTTGGCAGCGGGTTTCCCGCCGCTGCCTGCGACTTGGCATACGCCGCCCCGAAGTCGGGATCGATACCCATCACTTCGCCCGTCGAACGCATTTCGGGACCCAGGAAGACTTTCACACGGGTGAACCGGTTAAACGGGAACACCGCCTCCTTGATGGCAATGTGATCGAAACGTCCGTTTGCCCGGTCCAGATCCATGTCCTTCAGTTTTTTCCCGAGCATGATCTTCGCAGCTATCTTGGCAAGCGGCAGACCGATACTCTTACTGACAAACGGGACCGTTCTGCTCGCCCTCGGATTTACCTCGATGATGTAGACGACGTCGTCCTTCATGGCAAACTGTATGTTCATCAGTCCGACGACTTTGAGCCCGTGGGCCAGCATGTTAGTATAGTCTTTGATCTCCTTGAGACACTTGTCGGTTATCATATAGGGCGGGATGACCGCCGCGCTGTCTCCCGAGTGGATGCCCGCCTCCTCGATATGTTCCATGATAGCGCCGATAACCACGTCCTCCCCGTCTGCAACGGCATCGACGTCGAACTCGAACGCGTCCTCGAGGAACCGATCGATCAACACCGGCTTATCAGGAGACACGTCCGCCGCGGTCTGCATGTAGTTCCTGAGAGAATCCTGGTTGTAACAGATTTCCATCGCCCGCCCGCCGAGGACATACGAGGGGCGGACAAGCACAGGGTAACCGATGAGCGATGCGACATCCACGGCTTCAGCAACCGAGTAGGCCGTCCCGAATTCAGGATGAGGGATATTCAGTCTCCGCAAGAGCTCTCCGAATCGTTTCCTGTCTTCCGCAATGTCAATCCCTTCCGAACTCGTGCCGAGGAGCCTGACTCCGGCCTCCTCCAGAGATTTCGCGAGCCTGAGCGGAGTCTGCCCGCCGAAGCTGACTATGACGCCCTCTGGCTGCTCGGCCTCGATCACGTTCATGACATCTTCGAATGTCAACGGCTCGAAATAAAGCTTGTCGGCCGTGTCGTAATCGGTGGAAACCGTCTCCGGATTGCAGTTGATCATGATGGCTTCATAGCCCTCTTCGCGTGCCGCGAGGACTCCGTGAACGCAGCAGTAGTCGAATTCGATGCCCTGCCCGATCCGGTTGGGCCCGCTGCCAAGGATAACCACCTTTTTCCGGTCGCTCCTGACCGACTCGTCCTCTTCCTGATAAGTAGAGAAATGGTAGGGCGTCTCCGCGTCGAACTCTGCCGCACATGTGTCGACGGTTTTGAAAACCGGCTTAACGCCGAGCTTCGATCTC
>JAJYOS010000428.1 GCA_021796055.1 Bacteroidota bacterium | reverse complement strand
ACTCTGGCGAGACGTCAAATTCTCTCCGGAACTCTTCGATCTTTTCCTCAATCTGCGACTCACCGACTTCGTCGCGATATCTTTTTATTTCGCTCATTTCGAGAAGCTTAATATCGGTTCCAAATACAGATGATTGCTGGGTTAGATCTGTATAAACATCAAGCATCCCATTGTAGTAATGCCCCAGAACACCCAGATTATTTGACCGCATTGCAAAGGCGACCCTCGCCGCATCGAGCCAATCAGTTACTTCTGTCCAGGCTAATTCATCATCAATGTACCCGGTTATGATATCATACCGTATGTCCGCCTGATTGAGCACACTTGCAATTTCCGGTGCGGAACAAGCCTGGCAATACTCAAGCCACTTACCTGTCATTTTGGCGCGATCGCGGATTTTGTTGAAACGCTGATAGTCGATGGCAGCTGAAGGTTGTAGATTCAAGATTATCACCGGCACCTTCGCCCGCTGAGCAATCGGCAATACAGTTGACGAAAGAGCATAGGTCGCAATGTGGAGAAATAGGATCGAGATCTGTTCACTTCCAAAAAGATCTCCAGCTGAACGCGCAGCTTCGACGCTGTCGACGATTCGAGCGTCCACCACATCCGCATCTCTCGATTTTAACTTTTCTAAAATACGGTCATGGTACCTATTCAGATTATCCAGTAAGCCCGGGAATTGTTGCCAATATGTATTCAGTCCGATCGACAGGAAACCTATTTTCATATTAATATTCTACTATTTGAACGATGGCACGTATTGCTTTCAGATTGAAGCGTATAGTTTCCCGAACCAGCAAATTGTTGCCTTTTCCGTCCGGGCCACACTTGTTGTATGAGCAATGCAACAAAACTTTTTTCTCCAACGATCCGGCAGTCTGAGAATCAATTGGGGCGCAACTTGAATTCGTAATTTCCGCTACCCACTTTAAAAACAAGACATCCGTATTTCTTCCCGACATAAGAGACGTATCTGTTTTGCGTTCCGGCTCCCATGTCAAATACCACTTGACTGCCCTCTTGTACAATTGCCTCACTGGATTTCAATTTCAGGAGAGGCACAAACACATCGGCAGTCGCATTGGGCGGGACTTGTATCTTTAGATCAAGGCTGGTGCTGGTCTTTCGGGACCAATCTGACGATACCAATCCTCTCACGGAATACACCTTCGCTTCAGCATTTTTGAGATCACCTACAACGCCAGGTTCGATTCTTATTCGCCCATACCCCGGGGAAATCGGGCTTATACCCGCCAGATACTTGACGAGGAACGCATTAAGTCTCCCTCCCAAAAATCCGTGATCGCGCGATCCACGTCCACTCCAAAACTCCCAACAGGTTGTTGCGCCGTGCTTTATCCAGTATCCCCAGCTCGGATAAGATGTTTGAGTAATCATTCGATAGGCGACATCAGTAAACCCGTTCTGACATAGCGCATTGTAAACTGCGTAAAGCCCTAGGACCCCCATCGTTATTCGATAATGATCTTCCCTCAGTGAAGAGACAAGAGATTTCAATATATCCGCCTTCACTTTTTTCGAAGGGCATAGACCAAAGCCCAACGAAAGAGCGTCGTCAGTTTGAGTATTACACAAGTAAGAGTAATTACCGCCTTTGTTCGTCCTTAGGAATTTCGCATTGTACGAGTCCTTAATTCGAGCTCCAAGATTTGCCAATTTCTCCGCCTCTGCGGTCTTTCCCAAGGAATCGGCAAGTACCGACAGACGCACCACCGAATGATAATAGAATGCAGTTGCATACAGGCTTTTTTGCGGCATTGGAATCGGACAACACGACTTCATTTCAAGGATAGAGCCGTAATCGCCCCAGCAATCCCTATCAGTCGTATAGTCCTTCCTCCCTTTTGGGGATTTACTCAAATTTGAAGTGGCTACGCACCACTGTATGAACCGCTTCATGCAATCATATTGCTGCTCTACGATTGTTTTTTCGCCAGTTGCCATGTACATATCCCATGGCACATTTATCGACGCGGAGGACCATGGAATATCTTCTTCTCTCACAATTTCATGTCCCGACATTTCTCTTGGCGCTATGTTGTCAATGTATCCATCATTATGTTGCGTCTCACGCATATCCAGCAACCACTGGTTGTAGAACGGCGTCATATTCGTATAGTAGTACCCTTCTTGAGATTGTTGCTCAGCGTCCCCAGTCCAACCACTGCGTTCATCTCGGCCAGTGCAATCTGTTGGTATTCCCCACTGCAAATTGTTTTTGAAACTTCTAAGGGAGATGGAGTACAGTTTGTTCACAAGTTCGTCTGAACACTTGAATGCCCCGACTGATTCTCCCCTTTGTTTAACTGCCTGACGAACTACTCTGATTTGCACGTTTGACTTACTCAGCTTTCCGTTAAACCCTTTGATCTGAACGTATCTGAAACCGTGCAGGGTCTGAAAGGGTTCCCATGTTTCAGCGGCATCATAACCATGGATGTAGATATCGTGCTGCCGGGCACCTGACCCCATGGCGTCATAAACAAATCCAGGAACACAAAGCGAGGTCTGATCGATTCCTCCATTAACATTACCGAACCGAGACACCAGATAATTACTGCTCCATACCTCCAGACAGTTATTGACTATCCGGACATTATGATTATGGAGCCAAAGATCCGGATTCCTGCCGTCGCTCTCCAGAAGAATTGAATCGCGATGCATCACGGAGATATCGCTGAATATCGCGGTGTCTGCATCTGACTCACGGAATCCGACTTTACCACTCTTGAAAGTCTTGTCATGAAGAGAAATAAGTAATTCATCATTGCAATACGTGCGAATGCTACTTTGTTCGACTTTAATCTGAATTCGATAATCAACGTCCGGTTCAAAATCAAAAGGCTTCTTCCCGATAACGATCAATACTCCGCCCACTTCTTTACAACAGAGCAGTTCTTTCGGCTCGAACTTCCAATAGTAAAAATTGTCCTCGTCCGCCGCCCTGAACAAAACACCACCAGCATGCTTGACAACACTCATCGAGAAACTGAAAGTATAATTGTTCCATAAATGGGCCCGGGTTTCAGCATATCGAAGGTCAATCTTGTCACCGGGATCTCCGTCGGTGGTCAGCCGTATCCATCCTGTTACGATCTTACCAGCGTCGACTGTGTATTTACCCGGAAATACCTCGGTGATCCTTTTCGGCGAATAAGTTTCCACCATCCTCATGGGCGGAGTGAGCTGCGGTTTCAAAGTGTTCTCAGGCTCACTTATGTTGAGCACACGACTCGCAAGCCTCCACTGACTATCATTGAAACCAGGCTGGTCCCATCCAAATTGATCCTGCATCTTCCGTGCATCAAACTTTTCGCCGTCCATTACGTTATTGAGATCGCCAGCCATCAATGGACCGTTTTTTGTCGCTCTCCACGAGCCGTCTGACGATATGACATCACTCGACCCGTCTCTATATCTAATGATGAGATTCAAAATAAACTTAAGATCCGAGGGACTTCCAAATTTCTTTCCCAATTCGCCGTTGCCCATCAAAACACCTACAGCGTTGCTCCCACTATGAATCATACCGGTTACGTCGAAACCTCTGTACCATGTTGTTTTCCGCATTACGCCGTCAGCCGCGTCAAGAACGCCGCCCCCGACTTTGGCGCCATCAATGTAGACCACAGGGACGCCCCATGAGCCAATATAAAGGAGCGCGTACTTGATGTGCTTTTGAGGATTAGAATCGAACGACTTCCTGTAGAGCTGGTACCCCGTTTTTCCGATGAATTCCCCCTGCCATACCGAAACTTTCAACATGCCAGTCGCGAAATCTGATATTTCGCTCCAGGGCGAGCCAAGCCCATTTTTGTTCCAGACGCGCACTTTCCAGAAATACTCCGTTTCGCTCGTGAGCGGTTCCCCCGCGTACTTTATATCGACTTGCTTGTTGGAAGATACCTTTCCGCTATTCCAAATAATTCCTTTGTCTTCCGCCAAAGAGCGTCTGGAAGTCCCTATTATTATCTGGTAACCAGTCTGATAATCGCCTCTTATCCCGCTCTTCATTTCCCACATAAATGTCGGGTGGCGATCAGCGATCGCCAATGGTTCTACGAGGTTATCCGTCATCAATTCTGCCGGACTGGCGAGACGCCCATTCAATCCGCCGCTTCTATGTGGAACTGTTCCCTTCGCAATTCCGGCTCCGATAAACACGAGCGCAATCCAAGAGTACAATATCGTTCTAATATCGAACCTTGTGTGTCGGTTTATTTCTAGATCAGATATAGTGGACATATGTCACCTTCAAGTATTTGTCAACTTCAGAGTGGCAGTACAAGCACCCGTCGGTCACAGTTGAAGGAATACCGAGCCAGCCTTGAAGTGGGGCGAGTTCTTTATTGTTCTGGCCCGCGATTGCTCCAACCATCCATTCACTCTAATACCATGGTAATTCGAATCACGGCCAGAACATCGGCCCATAGTATTTAAAGGGAATGGACTATCACTTCAGTTCATTGTTCGTTTTGTAAGGAAGGTGTGTCGCCTGTTGTGAGACAGCACATGAAAAGGGACAAGGTTGATACAAGAAGAGGGGGCTCTTCGGAACGATTTCACATGAGGGGAGCCACTAGGTCAGGAGCCGTGCAACCCTGCGGATCAGCAGGAGAGATACTTAGGCGGGTTGACACGCTCCTGAACCTTTGAATTGGAGAGCGCCTTTGTCTAGGGCTGAACGCTTTGATATGGAACGTATTTGGACCAATCCACATTACAGATTGTTTGATACGCGAGAGGATTCAGGTTTTCCTGGATCCATTTATGAGGGTCATTCTGGAACTCTTGAAGTTTTTTGACAACATCTGCGTTTCCTCCCTGATTCGCTACGTCCTTCTCCAGTAATCCATCCAATCTGTTGACCACTATTCTCCACTGTTTCGGATCATATCCAACCAGCCTTGCATCCTGAGCAGCCAAGGTCTCGAGAAAATGCAGGGATTTCCCACGAACTGCGCGAGCAACTGTTTGGATTGAATCGAGTTGCAGTTTGATATCGGTAACGTTGCGGCCGACATCTTTTGCCTTTTTGAACAGGTCTACAGCTTTAAACAGTAACGACGCCGAATCTTCCAACTGTAATCCAACATCCTCAAATAGCCATGGGTGTGCTTTGGAGTCCTTTGTCATCATGAAATTGGCCCGGCGGTTTGTCTTCCAGGCAGGTGTGTTCCACGTTCCGTTTGCAATGGTAACGGGATCCCAGGAATGGGAGCCGTTATCTCCTTTATTGAGACCGAGCTGGCCGATAAGATAAGTCACATCCCACGGAAATGCTTCGACACCGCGGGCGACATATTCCCAAGCATCGATCATCATCGGAGCAGCCTTTTTTCCGTAAGGCTCTGCGATCTCCTGGAGTAGTTGTTCCAGCGTCGCATTTGGTGAACGCATGCATGCTTTGAGCATCGCCGCATTTACCGAGAAGTTGGCTGGCGCAAAGCCGAAATACTCTTTCACTCCGACAAGGCCATTCATCTCTTTCCAGTTTTGCAGCTGTTCATATACGAATCTAGGGAAATAGTCTCCGAATAGGTAATATCCCTTATACAATGTGTAGTCTATTTCTCCGATTACCGGAATCTTTCGGTCAGATGCCACCTGGACGGTTCGTTTGATGGCTAGATCCGATTTGAAGGCGCGATCGTTGAATGGATATGCTTCATTGGCACTTGACGAGTTAAGTACAAGCCCAAAGTGGGACGCATTGACTTCTTTCACTATTGTTATGGTTTCGCCGTTAGAGATTTCCCATGGTTTCCACCACAAGGTCCCACCTGGGCGGTGTTTCTGCATTACTCCATTGAGGAAATCGAGAAATCCGACCAGCCTTTCAGGTAACGGAATACCGCTGCAACGGGGGCAAGGTCCAAATTCACTGCAGAGCCAGGCGTCCTGATCATAAGTATAAACAAGGACATTGTCGACAGCGGGAAATCGATCAAGGAAACCGCCCAATAGCTTTGAATATTTTTCTCTGACATCCGGGGCTAGAATACAAGCCG
>JAJYOS010000427.1 GCA_021796055.1 Bacteroidota bacterium | reverse complement strand
AGTTCCGTCATCCTCAGCGCGAAATTGTAAAGAGCCGCCATGTGTGGCAGCATCTCATTCTCGAAATTCTTGTGCTTCGCAGGAGTTTGTTCAGTTTTCATATATAAGAAGGAAGAAAGCGACTCTGTTTTAATTTTTAGAACATTTTTAGTATAACACAAGCCTCAAACTAAGGCAAGGTCAGCCCATCCCAACCGATAACCGCTTCTGCCGAAAAAGGAAATATTCGGCGCGAGTTCGTGACGTGGCCATTCTCTTCATTTGGTTGCGCGATAAGTTGACTAAATGTCTCCCGAAGAAATTCGTAACCGCGCCAGTGGAGTCGGAATTATGGTCCGGCTCAGTTATGTTGATTAATAAATAGAACCAAGCGTCGGAGTGAGAATGAAAAAAAGAAATTTAGGCAAGGGAGGTCCTGAGCTGACCGTAGTAGGTTTCGGCGCATGGGCCATTGGTGGACCGTGGCTTTACGGCTGGGGGGCGGTGAACGACGAAGAGTCTGCCGGTGCGATCAGGAAGGCGCTCGATCTCGGCATCAACTGGATTGACACTGCCGCGGTATATGGACTCGGCCATTCGGAAGAAGTTGTCGGGAAGGCGCTCGCGGGTGTTCGGGGCGGTGTGTTTCTCGCGACCAAGTGCGGCATGGTTTGGGACAGCCGCCGCAACGTGAAAATTCACCTCGGGCCGGAGAGCATAAGGAAAGAAATTGAAAGCAGTCTGAGAAGACTGAAGACTGATTACATCGATCTCTATCAGTTTCACTGGCCAGACCCGGAAACTCCCGTCGAGGAATCATGGCAGGTGATGACGGAACTAAAGAAGGAAGGGAAGGTTAGGTATATCGGGGTGTGTAACTTCGATGTGCCGCTTCTCAAGCGATGCTCGGTAATTGCGCCTGTGCAGTCTCTGCAGCCGCCTTACAACCTCGTCACGCGGGAAGTCGAGTCTGAAATCCTTCCTTATTGCTATCAGGAGGGTATTGGCGTCGTCGCCTACAGCCCGATGATGTCGGGTCTCCTGACGGGAAAATTTGACGCGAACCGACTTGCGGAAGATGATTGGCGAAGGCGCGAGAAGAAGTTCCAGGAGCCGCTCCTTTCTAAAGAACTTTCGCTGGTGGATAAGCTTCGTCCGATCGCGGCGAAGTACGGGAAGTCTGTTGGGAATCTTGCCATCGCCTGGGTGAACATGAACCCCGCGATCACTTCCTCGATAGTGGGCGCAAGGAACGACCGCCAGGTTGAAGAAAATGTTCGGAGCGATTTCAATATCGATGAGTCTGACATGCGGATGATCGAACAGCTTTACAAGGAGACGCTCGGCTGAATCCTATTTCGTATGCCTGATGAAGCAGGAGCGGAGTCCCGAATCGCGCGCATGTCTTTTATTAATATCGTTCTCGATCTACTTTTCGCGTGAGCAAGAATTTGACTGAACTGATTGACGGCCACAGCTTGTTCCGACGGGCGAGTCTTTGACAAAATGGCTAATCCAAGGCAGAATTTATTCTTGTTATGTCGCTTCTTTTGAAATAATTGTCTCTATCGATTTTCGAATTCTTAAAAGACTTCTCTTCCCGGCATTTTTGGAGGCCTTTTCTGTTGGCACGCAGCTTGATCTATAGCAGAAGTGAAAACAAAAAGGAGGATGATAAAATGGCGATTTCAAGATGGAAACCCGAACGTGAATTTTCAAGCTGGTCTCCGTTCAGAGACCTGGTAAACATGCAGAGAGAAATCGGGCGCGTATTTGACGGCCTGCTTCCGGAGTACGACACAGATAATATGGTCGTAGCTCAGTGGGCTCCGCGCGTCGATGTCAGCGAGAGCAAGGACGCTTATGTCATCAAGGCAGAGCTTCCCGGCGTTAGCAAAAGCGACGTGAAGATCACGCTCCACGATAATGTTCTCACCATAAAGGGTGAGAAGAAGGAAGAGAAAGAGGAGAAGGACGTGAACGTCCATCGCATCGAGCGTTGATTCGGAATGTTCGAGAGGGCTTTCTCTGTTCCCTTGACCGTGAAGAGCGACAAGATCGATGCTTCTTTCAAAGACGGCGTATTGACGGTAACCTTGCCGAAAGCAGAAGAGGCAAAACCAAAAGAGATCGAAGTCAGGGTCTCTTAAATGGGATTCAATTGTGAGGCTCCCGGTACCGGGAGCCTCACTATATTCTTATAAGGGAGGAACAATGTTGCAGCAAAATGTGGCGGAAAAAAGTCATCACAGGTTGGCGTTCCTCGACAGCCTTTCCGCGTCACACGCGGATAGAAAAGAACACGAGATGATATTGAGCTTCTTAAGCGAAGACTATTCGGCGACAATGAAGATCGCCGCTAACCTGTCATCGCATTCCAAATGGATTCCATATCCTTTCCTGTTGAACCGATTGAAGAATGTTGCCGATGGCGTAAGGGCTGAGGCTGAACTGATTAGAGGCGCGATCGCGCGACTCGGCGGCACGGTTCCCCAGGCCACTGCCGAGAACAGAGAAGACGTCGGCTTCAGACAAAGCATCAAGCGTCTGGTCGGAGATATGGAGGCGCACTCGTCGAGAAGCGAGATCATTCTCCATCAGAAGAATAGTATTCGTGACGCGAGTGTCGCAATGTTGTTGGGGTCGGTCGCGTCAGAAATGCTTAAACAGAGGGAAGAATTACTTGAGATCGTGATGAGACTTTCATGAAAGCGAAGGGCTCTAACCAGGAGAATTAATAATATGAATGAAAAAGATTTCGAAAAGGATGAGCAAATAGTTATGGAAGAGCCCGGAAAGCTCTACAACCAGGAAATACTCCCGATAATGCCGTTAAGAAACTCGGTGTTCTATCCGCGGCAAATGATGCCGCTTTCGGTGGGGAGGAAAAGCACAATACAGTTGGTCGATGAATCCTTCAGGGATGATCTCCCTGTTATGATCGTCGCCCAGAAAGACGCGAATACCGAACGCCCGAATCCCGAGGACATTTACAAGATCGGCACGGTAGCGAGGATACTTAAAGTCTACAATTTACCCGACGGGTCGAAGAGCGTTTTCGTGCAAGGGTTGTATAGGGCGGAGATATTTAACCTCGTTCAACAGGAGCCCTACCTCAAAGGTTTTGTGCAGCGAATCGAGGATAAAAAAGCAGAGGGTATAGAGACCGAAGCGCTGATCGCCACGATAAAGAATGGATTTCGCAAAGCGGTCGACCTGGCGCCCGACCTTACCCCGGAACACCTTGGACTGATCCTTAATACCGAGGATCCGGGAAATGTGGCTGACATGGCAATGTGGCTGATCAATATTCCTGTGAAGGAGAAGCAGGAAGTTCTGGAGGAGCTCGATATCCAGGAAAGGCTGAAGAAATCCAACCTGCATTTGACCAAGCTAGTCCAGCGTCTCGAACTCGGAAACAAGATTCAGACCGAGGTGCAGGACGAAATCAACAAGAGCCAGCGTGATTACTTCCTTCGCGAGCAGATGAAGGCCATAAAGCACGAACTCGGCGAAGACGAGGATAACGTCGAGGTCAACGAGCTTAGGAAGAAGATAGAGGAAGGGAATTATCCCGAGGAAGTAAAGAATACGGCGACCAAGGAGCTCGACAGGCTGCAGAGAATGCATCCTTCGAGCGCTGAATATACGGTCTCCAGGACTTATCTCGATTGGATCCTCGACATTCCATGGGGCACTTCAACCGAAGACAATCTCAATATAAAGGCCGCGGAGAAGTCTTTGGAGAAGGATCATTACGGTCTCGATAAAGTGAAGAAGAGAATTCTTGAGTACCTCGCTGTAAGGAAGCTGAAAGACGATATGCGCGGTCCGATACTCTGTTTCGTCGGTCCTCCGGGCGTCGGAAAAACGAGTCTCGGGAAATCGATAGCAAAAGCTCTCGGCCGGAAATTCGTGCGCATGTCTCTCGGCGGCGTGCACGACGAAGCTGAAATTCGAGGTCACCGGCGCACGTACATCGGCGCGCTCCCGGGAAGGATCATCCAGGGTATCAAGAAGGCGGGTTCGAACAACCCTGTATTCATGCTCGATGAAGTCGACAAGATCGGCACCGATTTCAGAGGCGATCCCTCGAGCGCCCTTCTCGAAGTCCTCGATCCTGAGCAGAATTTTTCGTTCAGCGATCATTACCTTGAAATTCCGTTCGACCTTTCCAAGGTGATGTTCATCGCGACGGCGAACATGCTGGAGCCGATACCGCCCGCTCTGAGAGACAGGATGGAAATCATAGAGATCCCCAGCTACGTCGACGACGAGAAACTGCATATAGCCAGGAATTTCCTAGTCCCGAAGCAGATAGAAGAGCATGGGTTGAAGGAGAAACAGATTAAGTTCACGGACGAGGCAATTCACTTCCTGATCTCGGGCTATACCAGAGAGGCCGGCGTCCGAAGCCTGGAGCGCAAGATAGCCGACGTCAGCAGAGGTGTGGCGATGGAAGTGGCCGCCGGTGAGAAGAAACAATTCACCATCGACCGCGAAGCTGTCGTGAAGTATCTCGGCAACCAAAAGTTCTTTCTCGAAGTATCGGAGAGAATAAACAAACCGGGGATAGCCACCGGGCTTGCTTGGACTCCGGTCGGCGGCGACATACTCTTCATCGAAGCGACGAAGATGAAGGGTAAGGGAAGTCTGATCCTCACCGGACAGCTCGGTGAAGTCATGAAGGAGTCTGCCCAGGCGGCCTTGAGTTTCATCGGGGCGAACGCCGAGGCTCTCGGCGTGGAACCTGACTTTCGCGAGAAGTACGACATACATGTCCATGTTCCCGCCGGCGCTATACCCAAGGACGGCCCCTCGGCGGGCGTAACGATGCTCACGGCGCTTGTGTCGCTCCTGACCGGCAGACTTGTTCGTAACGACCTAGCGATGACGGGCGAAATAACGCTCAGAGGAGCGGTCCTCCCCATCGGAGGCGTGAAGGAGAAGGTAATCGCCGCGGTGCGATCCGGCATAAAAACGGTGATCCTTCCGAAAAAGAATGAGCACGATTTGGACGAGGTTCCCCCGCACGTCCGAGACGAGCTCAAGTTCAAGTTCGTGAGCGAGATGCCCGAAGTGCTCGGCTTCGCTCTTCGACCAAGCAAGAAGGAAGACAAGCCTCCCGCGCGCGCTGAAGTACCGATAGCGAACTGAGAGAGATGCGATTTGCAGACAAGCGGCGTCCGGATGAGACGCCGCTTGCTGTTTTGTGGGAGATTGAATCTCAACTATTCTAAAGCTTCTCTTTGCATCCTCACGGCAAAGTTCCAACCGTGCTCCGGCGCCCCCGGAAACGCCAAGAAATCGTCAAGATCGAGTGGGTCTCCGCGAGGTTTGTTTTACTTTTGAGTCTTAGTTAATTTTATACCGATCCCTATATCACAGGATAAGTTCATTTGTGTCGATTGTGAACGTGTTAGATTTCCTACCGAGAACTGATGGAGTAAAGCACTAAATGCGCGAAGCAAACCTGAAGATAAACAAGCCTAAGACCTTTTGCGGAATAGTCGGAATCTACGGGGCCGAAAACGCGTCAAACTATATCTATTACGGTCTGAACTCGCTTCAACACCGCGGTCAAGAGGCCGCAGGCATCGTCACGCGCGAGAGGACTCCTGAAAAAACCGCCTTCAACGTCCACAAGAGCACAGGCCTGATTTCTGATGTGTTCAAGGACGAGAGGATACTGACTGAAGTTCTCAGGGGAAACGCCGGGATCGGCCACAACAGGTACTCTACAACCGGCGCCGCCGAAAGCAGAAAGAATGTTCAGCCGATCGTGGTAAACTACCGCAAGGGAAATCTCGCCATAGCGCACAACGGCAACCTCACCAACTCGCACCGGCTGCGGGACGAGCTGACCGAAAGCGGGACGATTTTTCAGACGACGACTGATACCGAGATCATTCTCCATTTGATAGCCAAGAGTCAGAAAGAGACGATCATCGACCAGGTCTATGAGGCGTTGCAGATCGTCAAGGGCGCTTTCTCTCTCGTAATCCTCACGGACAACCAGCTGATTGTCGCGCGGGATACTTACGGTTTTCGCCCGCTGTCGCTCGG
>JAJYOS010000426.1 GCA_021796055.1 Bacteroidota bacterium | reverse complement strand
CGAATTTGGCGAAGACTTGACACAACTTCGGTCATTCGATCAACGGTACTGCTTCAAGAATTCCAGACGGTCTTTGAGCTGGGAAGCGGGGATGAGCAGTTTGTCTTTTCCGAAAATCGCATCTCTCGGATCGGAAAAAGTCATCTCAAAATCTTTGCTCATGATGATAGCTTCTTCGGGGCACACTTCTTCGCAGAACCCGCAGAAGATGCATCTCAACATATTTATCTCGAAGCGCTCGGGGTAACGTTCCTTATCGAGTTCCGTCTCCGCGGCCTGGACCTCGATCGCGAGCGACGGACAAACACGTGCGCAGAGTCCGCACGCCACACAGCGCTCGACGTGTGTTTCATCTTCCATCACAAGGACGGGCCTGCCGCGAAACACCGGCGGCGGTACCCACCTCTCCTCAGGATACTGGCGCGTGAACTTGGGCCTAAAGAAGGCCCTTATAGTTATCGACATCCCATGAATAATTTCCGGGAAATAGAGTTTCTCCCAGAGAGTTAACTTTGGGCCTGTTTTTCCGTTTCCGTTACTTGTCATCTCTTTCCTCACATTACTTAACAGCAAGCAGCACTGCGCCGGTTCCGAGCAGATTGAGGATCGCCAGCGGAAGCATGATCTTCCAGCCGACGTTCATGAGTTGATCGTACCTGAAGCGCGGCAGAGTCCACCTGACCCACATGAAAACAAATATGAGTACTCCCAACTTAGCGAAAAACGTCAGGACCTGGAGGAGCGCCGCAATGTTGGGCGCCATGGCCGCGTAGTTGACGAACGGCAGCGACCAGCCGCCGAAATAAAGTGCGATCATCAGCGCGCTCGAGACAATCATGTTCGTGTATTCCGAAAGGAAGAAGAGTCCCCAGCGCATACCGCTGTATTCGGTGTGATACCCGCCGACCAGCTCCGGTTCCGCCTCGGGCAGGTCGAATGGGAGTCGATTGGTCTCGGCAAACGCGGCGGTGACGAAAATCAGGAAGCCGACCGGCTGGTAAACAATGTTCCAAAGGCCGCTGCTTTGTATCATCGTAATCTTGTCGAGCTGAAGCGTGCCGTCTATCATCAGGACGCCGACGAGGCTCAGGCCGAGCGAGAGTTCATAGCTGATCATCTGCGCAGAAGAACGGAGGCCGCCGAGAAGCGAATATTTATTGTTGGACGCCCAGCCGCTTAGCGTGATGCCGTACACTCCCAGTGAGGAAAGCGCGAGAATATAGAGAACACCGACGTTCACGTTTGCTATGAGCAGGCTGATTTTCTGCCCGCCTATCACTATGTAGTTGCCGAACGGGATAACCGCGAGCGCACCGATAGCGACCGTGATGGAGATTACCGGAGCGAGCGCGTGGATGAACTGGTTCGCTTTTTCGGGGACGATCATCTCCTTCAACACCAGCTTCAGGATATCCGCGAAAGGCTGGAAGAGCCCCTTAGGACCGACGCGGTTCGGACCGATTCTGTCCTGCATGTAAGCACTTACTTTGCGCTCCAGCAGGACCAGGTACGCAACAATCCCGAGAATAACAAGGACAAGAATTATGATCTTGACTAAGGCTTCGATTGCTATCATCATTTGACCAATGCTTCTTCTTTTGATTTCTTCAACAGCGCTCCACGGTCGCCGAGCTTGGCGTGTGACATTCCTTTAAAACTCGGGATTGACTGAGCTATTTCATCGAATACTTTTTGAGCTGACTGGTAACGCATCTTGCCGCCCAGCAGGCTGCCGATTGCGGAGACAATCTCCCACGAAGACCGGACATTACGGCGCGGTCCTTTGTTCCACTTGTCGAAGGCGCTCCCGAACTTGTCAAGCCTGCTCATGTTGAACCTGCCGGGGACTCTATCCTGCTCCAGCGTGGATACAGCCGGGCGGGAAAGCTGCACGCGTCCGAGGAAATTAACGTATGTTCCGAATTTCTCCGCAAAAGTGGCGCTTGGGAACACCACGTCGGCGAGTTGTGTCGTCTTCGTGTTGACCCAGTGATTCACAATCAGGACATCGAGCTTGGCCAGCAGTTCCTCGCTCTCCTTCGTCGTGACGATGTCGTCGTCCATGACATAGAGGGCCTTGATCTTGCCCGAAGAGATGAGCTCGAAAATCCGGTTCACATCCACGCCCTTGGGCGAGACGACGCCGGCTTCGCGGGCTCCGTAAGTGTTGGGTGTTTTGTCCGCACGGATCAGGAGGTTGTCCTGATCACCTTCGACCTCATGACGCATGAAATCTATGTTTGCCGTTCCGAGCACCTGCCTCGCGAATTTCTGCAGGACGTAGTTGTCTTCGACGGAGGAATATGCCGAGCCGAGCACGGCGACTTCGTCTTTCGAAAACGGTTTCAACGCGTCAGCGGCGTGGGCGAGCGCCTCGTCCCAGCCAGCCTCCTGCAGAACTCCGTCCTTCCGGACCATCGGCGAGTTCAGGCGTTCACCCGAATTAACATGTTTGAACGAATTCAGCCGACCCTTGTCGCATATCCAGTAGTTGTTAACCTCGGGGTTATTGCGGGGAGTAAGGCGGAGGATCTCGTTGTTTCTAACCCAGATATTGATGTTGCAGCCGCGAGCGCAGCCCGTGCAAATCGCCTCCGTTGAGGAGGTTTCCCAGACTCTTGCCTTGAACCTGTATTCACGGTTTGTCAAGGCGCCCACCGGGCAGAGGTCTATCACGTTCATCGAGTAAGGGTTAGTCAATTCCCTTCCCGGGAAAGTGTCTATGTAGACTCTGTCGCCCCGCTCGACGAATGTCAGAGTCGGCTCTTTCGCCACCTCGTCCATGAACCGGATGCAGCGCGAGCAGAGGATACATCTCTCCGCGTCGTAGACCACGTTCGGGCCGAGCGGTACGCGTTTCGGTTTTTTGTTCTTGGCTTCTTCGAGAGCGCTGTGCCCGGGGCCGTGGCTGTAAGTGTAGTCCTGAAGATTGCACTCCCCGGCTTCATCGCATATCGGGCAGTCGAGCGGATGATTGATGAGAATGAACTCGAGCACGGCTTTTCTCGCCTCAACAGCCTTCTCGGAATTCACGTGTACCACCATGCCGTCCGAGACCTGTGTCGCGCAGGCGATTGCGAGCTTCGGCATCTTCTCTATTTCCACCAGGCACATCCTGCAGTTACCTGCCACGGAGAGTCCCGGGTGCCAGCAAAAATGCGGGATCTCGACGCCGGCCTGAGCCGCCGCCCGGATTACAGTGGTCCCGTTTTCGACTTCTACAGATTTTCCTTCTATCGTTACCTTAGGCATTTCGTCCTACCATTTCTACTAAAAACAAAGTAATAAATCTACCTGTTTCCATACAAGAATTTAAAACTGAAATTCCATTTCGCCGGCGCGGAAGTCCCGCAGCGCATCCATAAACCACCGACGCTCAATTCAACCGAGGATTTCTTCAACGGGAGTATAATCGAAGTCGAATGCTTCCGCGACGTGTTTGTAAGTGATCTTCCCGAATGCCATGTTAAGTCCGAGCTTGATTTCGTTGTTGGTCTTCACGGCCTTCTCCCAGCCGCTGCCGGCAATCTGGAGCGCGTAAGGAAGCGTCGCATTTGTCAGGCCTATGGTCGATGTGAACGGCACAGCGCCGGGCATGTTGGCAACGCAGTAGTGAACTACACCGTCAACGACGTACGTCGGGTTCTCGTGGGTTGTGGGATGGCAGGTCTCTATGCAGCCTCCCTGGTCCACGGATACGTCGACTATCACGGAACCTTCCTTCATGTCTTTCAACATTTCTCTTGTAACAAGCTTTGGGGCCTTCGCGCCGGGTATAAGTACTGCGCCTATAAGCACATCCGCGCGCGACGCCGATTTGCGAATATTATACGGGTTGGAAGCAAGTGTCTGAACGTTCCTCGGCATCACATCGTCGAGATAGCGGAGTTTGTACAGGTCGTTGTCGAGAATCGTAACCCTCGCGCCGAATCCCGCCGCGATTCGCGCCGCGTTCTGTCCTACGATTCCGCCGCCGATGATAACGACATCCGCGGGCTCAACTCCCGGAACTCCGCCAAGCAGAATTCCTCTTCCGCCCATTGTCTTCTCTATATATTTTGCACCTTCCTGAGGCGCCATCCTTCCGGCAACTTCGCTCATGGGAATAAGCAACGGGAGCGATCGATCCTGCCTCTGCACTGTCTCGTAGGCTACACAAATTCCCTTCGACTTCATCATCGCCTCAGTCAGTTCCCTGCTGGC
Organism: Bacteroidota bacterium; assembly: GCA_021796055.1. The sequence continues at coordinate 1,867 of JAJYOS010000426.1, read as the reverse complement.
GGCGAAGTGAAAATAGGTGAAGACTATCTGCCCGTTCCTGATGAGTTTGTATTCCGGCTTGATCGGCTCTTTGACCTTCATAACCATCTCGGCCGCGCCGTAGACCTCCGCCGCGGTCGGAATTATCTTCGCGCCCGCCTTCTTGTAAAGCTCATCCGGGAATCCGCTGCCGACGCCGGCGTTCTTCTCGACAAGTACTTTGTGACCATGCGCGACCATCAACTCGACCCCGGCGGGGAGGAGAGCCACCCGGTTTTCGTTAGGCTTTATTTCTTTCAGTAGTCCGACAATCATTGTTCGATTTCTCCTTTCAGGCGCGGCGGGATCTCCGCTACGCTTTCGGCTTTTTGGGAAGTATTCTGACTGAAGCCAGGCCATCCTTTGTGAGATTTCCGGCGGCCTCCGCTATGTCCGATTCAGTGACTTTTTCTATAGATTCGAGCGACTCCGAAAATTTCGACTTCGCCCGGTAATAAAGCTCATCCCTGGCAAACAGCGATGCCCTGTCCCACAGATTTTCGAGCGAGAATATTATTCCGGCTTTCATCTGCGCCTTCGCTCGCTCCACTTCTTCTTTTGTGGGGCCGTACCGGGCGAATTCCTCTATGGTCGAGAAGATCTTTTTCTCGGCCCGCGCGAAGTCGCCGACCGCCGTGCATGCGTATATTCCCATTACCCCGGTATCGGCGTACGCCGAACCGTAAGAGTAAATCGAATAAGCCAGCCCATCCTTCTCACGGATGTTTTTATACAATCTCGAACTCGACCCGTCGCCAAGAATAACTCCGACCATAGATGCCGCGTACCTTCCCGGGTCGTCTAACCCGGGCGCAGCCGAGCCGAGGACAAGGTGAACCTGTCTCCCCGCTTCCCGCCTTACGGTGTAGCTGCGTACTTTGTTGGCTTGCGGTTTCTTCCTGATGTAAATTTTCGACATCGGCGCCAGCGGCGAGAAATATGCCGAAATATGATCCATAAGCTCCGATCTGTCAAAGTTGCCAGCGACGCTGATGACGATTCTTTCCGCGGTGAAATTCCTGGAGTGAAAACTCCGCAGGTCGCGCGTCGTGAAGCTTCGAAGCGTCGACGCCCTGCCGATTATCGGCATCGACAAGGGGTTGCCTTTGAAAATTTTCTCCTCGATGAAATCCATCCCCCAATCCTCGGGATCGTCGTAGACTTCCTGCATCTCGGAAAGGACGACCTTCCTCTCGTTCTGCAAATCGGAAGCGTCAAACTTCGGGTAAATAACAAGGTCCGAAAGGACGCGGACGGTCGGGTGGAGCTCGTTCTTGAAGACCTTGGCGTAGTAGCAGGAATACTCCTTAGTCGTAAAGGCGTTGATATACCCCCCGCGTCCCTCGACAGTGCCAACCAGCTCCTCAGCAGTAAAATGTTCCGTGCCTTTGAAAACCATGTGTTCGATGAGATGGGTGAGCCCGTTCTCTTCTTTCTTCTCGTCGCGGGAACCGAAATTTACCCAAACACCGATTGCGACACTCTCGACGGATGGTATGCTTTCACCGATCACCGTGACACCGTTTCGCAGTCTTTCCCTGAAAGGCTCACTGAGGTTGGGGTACTCGACTTTGAGGGTTACCGGAGAGGTGCGTTTTCGTGTTCGATGGTTTTTCTGCATTTTTGTGCAAAAAATATAGTATTCAGGCGGACAATAATCAATTTAGAGTCTCGCGACCGCCTTCAAGGTTGACTGCGTAGCCCGCATCTAGTGTAAAACGCATTTAAGCCCCCGTTGCTTTTCCAGCCCAATTTTGATTATCTTACTGTCACAATGCGCCCATAGCTCAATTGGATAGAGCAACGGCCTTCTAAGCCGTAGGTTGTTGGTTCGAGTCCAACTGGGCGT
>JAJYOS010000425.1 GCA_021796055.1 Bacteroidota bacterium | reverse complement strand
CCGGTTATGCCGGCTACGAGCTTTACAGGATTCTCAGAAGGCATCGCGGCGTTGAAATCAAGTACATAACCGCTGAATCTGCGGCGGGAAAAAAAATGAGCGATGTTTATCCGACCACGGACGATTTCCGAATTGTAAAGAACACCGACGTCAATATCGATAACGTCGATGCGGTTTTTCTTTCCCTTCCCCACGGCGCGGCGAAGAACGTGGTCGAGCAAATCGGACAGACTTCGGGGCGCGTCAAGATCATCGACCTTAGTGCGGATTATCGGTTCGATGACGCGGATGAGTACGAAAGATGGTATGGCACAAAACACACGAGCCCGGATTTCTTGGACGACTTTGTGTATGGCTTGACCGAGATCAATCGCAGCGCGGTTCGAAAGGCGCAGTTCGTGGCAAATCCCGGGTGTTACCCTACGGCCACGATTCTCGGAGTCTACCCGCTCCTCAAGAATAAGGTCGCCGATTTGACGGAGCCTTTGATTATCGACGCGAAGTCGGGGGTCACGGGTGCCGGCAGAAAAGCCGAAGTAAGACTTCTCTTTGCAGAATTAAACGAGAACCTGTATCCGTATAACATCGGTTACGTACATCGACATACCGGGGAAATCGAACAAGAACTCAAGAAGGTTTCCGATGCGGATCTGAAGATAATCTTCTCTCCCCATCTTGTCCCGATCACGCGGGGGATGTTGAATACGATCTACGTCAAGCTCAACCGCCCGGAATCAACCGAAGAACTTGCCGGTATGTTCAATGAGACGTACAGGAACGAGACCTTCGTGAAAGTCCTGCCTTCCAATCAAATCGCGTCATTTCAGCATACCGTTAACACCAACTTGTGTGTCATGTCGGTGAAGAAAGTCGAGAATTCACCGTACGCTATCGTGGTTTCTTCGATCGACAACCTTGGCAAGGGGGCAGCCGGCCAGGCTGTGCAGAACTTCAACGTTATGTCCGGCATCCCGGAATCGGAGGGACTCATTTGAGAATTGTGCTGAAGATAGGCGGCAACGAAATAGATGACCTGGAATTTTTGGAAAAGGTCTCCTCCATCGTCGCAAAGCTTCGCTTGGAGAATCACGGCGTTGTGCTTGTGCACGGAGGCGGAAAGGAAATTACACGGTTTCTGGCCGCTCTCGGCGTCGAGACCAACTTTGTAAAAGGCATGCGTTATACCGACGCTGCTACCCTCGATGTCGTCGAGATGAGTTTGTCCGGACTGATAAACAAGCGCCTTGTGCGGTCGCTTCAGCGGAAAAATGTGGAGACAATTGGTCTGAGCGGCGTGGACGGGACGATGCTGGTGGCCGAGAAGATGCTTAGAGAAGGAGAGGATGTCGGGCTCGTAGGCGAGGTTATGAGCGTGAATGTCGACATGCTTGAGGAGTTAATGAAACGGTTTGCCGTGGTATTGTCGCCGATAAGCACAAACGCGGATTCCACTTCATCCCTGAATGTGAATGCTGATTTTGCGGCGGCAGCCGTCGCTTCGTCTCTTAAGTCTGAATTGACTATATTTCTATCGAATGTTTCCGGTGTCATAGAAAATGGCGCAGTACTGGCCAGGTTGAACGAAAAGGATTTCATGGAACTGAAGCACAACGGAGTTGTGACGGGCGGGATGGTGCCCAAGATCGAAGCGGCAATCCGTGCCATCAGAACCGGAGTGAGGATGGCTTTTGTGACCGATGCCGATGGCGCAATGAAATTAATATCCGGAGAAAACGCCGGAACACAGGTGACCGTTTGAGAATCGAAACCAAGAGTTACCTGCTGCTTCTCGTGCTGGCCTTAGTTTACGACGCTATGTTCACTTTTCCGCCCGTGCTTCTCCATTTCGGGATCAATGCCGATTTGCTTTACAGGTTCTTTCGTCCGGTTTGCGATCAGATGGATTCCAGAAGCTTCCACATTTTCGGCTACAAACTTGCGGTTTGCTCAAGATGTGCGTCGATTTACTATGGCGCTACGCTTGGAATACTTCTTTACCCTGTCTTCAAGTCGTTGAGGGATGCCGAAATACCGAACCTCCTATTCCTGGCCGTACCGCTTGCGGCGCTCGTAGCAGATTTTAGCCTTGATTACACTGACTTTGGGCGTAACACTTTTCTCTCCCGCTCGATAACAGGCGGAGTCTTCGGCCTCTCATTGGCTTTATTCGTGGTTCCGGTTTGGGTTTCACTTTTCAGAGAATTTAAAACAAAGAGGCTTGTCCAAAATGAATAGTTCGGCTTATTTCCGACCTGCAATGTTCGCTGGACTTATACTGGCGGTAATAAATTTCTCACCCGGGCTGGATCTTCTGAATTGTTTCTGCTGTGCCGGACTTCTGCTCGGCGGCGTTCTGGCGGTTCTTTTCTATAAGATGGATCTCCAGGAAGGTCAGACAATATTGAATATAGACGGCTTCTACCTCGGCCTATGGACAGGGATTTTTGCTGCGGGCTTCGAGACCGTTCTCAATATCACAATCGGCCCTTTCATTGCTGACATAAAATTCAACATGATAAAGGGGCTGATTCATAATATCTTCAGCGGAATGTCCATCCCTCCCGATCTCATGAACCAACTCGGTCAGGCAATCGATGCCGCCAAGCGGCCCGCGTTGATTGACTCGCTTCTGAGCTTTTTCCTGCTCGTGGTCGTATACGCAATTTTTACGATCTTCGGCGCCCTACTGACAACCGCCTTCATTCAGAAACGAAAGGCGAAGCCTGTCTGATCTTCCGAACGTCGTCTGACTCAATCCGGATATTCGATGCGAGGGACAACGGTTGTTGATCCTTGCCCGGGACTGTAAGCGTGTGGGGTTACTCTATTGCAGTATCGTCAGGAACTTCAATTACCATTCGGAGTAGTGCCGTGCTCATGGTTTTCCCCTGTGCGTCGTTTCTCAACGATACAGTTCCTCCGCCGGCAAGCGCTTCGTGCAGTAGGAAGTTCAGGGCATAGAGATTTGGAAGCTCGAATCGCTGAACTTCTCCCGCACAAATTCCGGCGAAATGTGCCTTCACTGCAGTGGTTGTGACTTTCTCCTTGAGAATCGGGTAATACTCGGGTTTTCGTGATATCAATCCTACATTCGAAGCGTCTCCCTTGTCGCCGCTTCGTGCGTGAGCCAGCTTGAGCAGTTGCACTTTCTTCATTTTGACTCCAATCCTTTTGACCGGGAATCGGTTTGAAGCATCATATCTCCGAAACTTCAACTGTCGGACGCACAAGGGATTTGGGGATCAACGACGGCCAGTATGCAACTACATCCTGGGGCTTAGGGCGTCCCCCTCCAAATCCCGTGACGGTGGGCGGTCCAGTCAGAACTAAAGGGACAAGCTGTCGTCCGAACGCGTCGATGGCTTCCCTATCCTTACCTCTCACGGCCACGCGGAGAACAACTTCGTTCAGCTCAGATGGTTTCGGACTTAGCGGGCCATGACAGGAGTTATACCCGAGAAATTCCGTGTGAAATTCATCGTAATGGTATCCAAGATCTTCCAGGCGCTGGCGCATGATCCTGTCTGCCACCTGCGCCTTCTCCAGGGCATCCGGCCAGCCGTATGTGAGCGTACCGATGGCATAATAGCCGTCCGAGTACGCCATTGAGACTTTGAAAGACTCCGTCGGAGGTTTCCCCTTGATATCGTATACTTTTACTCTGTCGGTCCCATCCTGATCGAGACGTATGCTAGTAAAATCTGCAATCACTTCGGGGGTAATGTATTCCGTCGGGTCTCCGATCTCGTAGAGTAATTGCTCCTTTATCGTGTCAACCGAGACCAGTCCTCCGGTGCCATCGTGCTTTGTAATAAACACCGTCCCGTCGGGATGTGCTTCTGCGATAGGGAATCCGATGTTCGCAAGATCGGGTACATTCTTCCAATCCTTCAGGAAATTACCACCCGACGATTGCCCTCCGCACTCCAGTATATGCCCTGCCACTATGCCTGCAGCCAGCTTATCATAATCATTTTCTCCCCAACCAAACTCGTATATCATCGGGGCCAGTGTCAGCCCTGTATCTGTTGCTCTGCCGGTAAGGACAATTTGCGCCCCATCATTCAATGCCTCTGCAATAGGAAAAGCCCCGAAGTATACATTGGCGCTCTGAAGGCGATCCCTGATCTTTGTTAGCTCTTCCCCGCTGTCCATGTTCTTCAGTGTGGCCCCTTTGTTCAGCAGTTCATCAACCCGACCGAATATGTCGTCTCCGAAGACCACCCCTATCTTTAAACGGCTCAGTCCGGCTTTTCTCGCAATATCAAAGATTGCATCGCGGCATGCCTGCGGATTAACTCCTCCGCCATTTGTTACGACCTTTATGTCTCGGTCGATAACAAATGGAAGTATCTGTTCCATTACAGGGAGCAGATCTTTTGCATACCCAAGTTTTGGGTCCCGCGATTTTTGTTTCTGCAGGATCGACATGGTTACCTCGGCCAGGTAGTCCATAACAAGGTAGTCGATGGGCCCCTTGCTAACCTGCCAGTATGGCGCTTGAGGAAGGTCTCCCCAGTAACCCTGTCCTGACGCTATGCGAATTGATTCCTTTTCCGACCGTGATCTGCTTGCTATTGCTGTCTTCACGTGTTCCCTCGGTTTTTGTCAGGAATGGCGAATTCTCGCACAAAATTTAACAGAATGGACTCCCAAATCCTACAGAATCGATGATGCCAGTGCAGGGCAATATGGTCACAGGTGAGAATCAGGCGGATGAAAGCTTCGGAAAAACCACAGGCCCGCAATGAGATTACGGGCCTGATGGAGTTAAATCTACGACGATCTTCGGAAGGTCCATGAACGAAGCGACATTTCTCAGCGCATGAACCTCGCTGCGTGGTCAGAGCGGGTTGTGTTAAGCTTCCGCTTTGATACCCGCTGCAGTTCTCTCTTCCTTGGTCATCTCGAAGACCCTTTTGAAAAGACGCTCGGAAGCCTCGCTGAGTGTGGTCTTGCGGCGTGCCATCACCCGGCGGGCAACCTCCAAGGCCTTGTCGATTCTGTACGTGGTGAGTCCGTCAAGACCGCCGCCCCAGGCAAAAGCGGGTACATACTTCGGCGGCAATCCGGCACCGTATACATTACAGCACACGCTGACTACGGTGCCTGTATTGAACATCGAGTTGATTCCGCATTTTGAATGGTCGCCCATCGTCAGTCCGACGAACTGTGACCCGGTGTCTACAAGCTTCCCGTCGTTGTAAACTTTGACGTTGCCGTAGTCATTCTTCAGATCACTGTTGTTCGAATCTGCGCCGATGTTTACCCATTCTCCCAAATAAGCGTGGCCGATGAACCCTTCATGCTGCTTGTTGGAGAAAGCATGGATGATCGACTCTTCAACCTCGCCACCGACCTTGCATGTCTCGCCGATAGTTGTGTTCTCGTAAATCTTAGCGGCGACTTTGATGACGCTGTTCTCGCCGACAAATGCGGGACCTTCTATCACTGCGTTCGGCATCACCTTGGCCTTAGTTGAAATGTATATGGGGCCCCCTTCCGCATCGAGAACTACTCCGGGCATTACCTTTGCGCCCTCCGCTATGTGAATCTGGGAAGGGTTCATGAGGTGGACGCCCTCGTAAACCTTGCCGAGGATCTGAGGCCGGCCGTTTGTCAAGATCGCAAAATCTGACGTCAGTTGAGAACCATTGTGATGGATTAGCTCCCATGGATACTTGATCATTTTAACGTCGGAGACTTCTTCCCGTTTCACGCCCGGGAAGTCCTCGGATGTGATGAGTTTACTACCAAGAGATTTCTTTATCGCATCGAGGTTCTTCCCCGACACCCACGCGGCGACTAATGAATCGCCGCTAACGTAAAGGACGTCGGCTCCTTTCTGATCGAGCTTCCTGGCAAGCGCGTCATCAAAAAGAAGTCTGCCGTTGATAAACAACATTCGTTGAGCTTCGTTCGGAATTTCGTTCACCGGAGACAGTGGATATTTCTCCTTAACGACATCTCTTAGATGCTCGCGGGAATGTAAGACAACGACATCACCCGAATAGGAGCGGGTAATCTTATCTTTCAATGAAGTAATACCGCACTTCAAATCATACACCGGACG
>JAJYOS010000424.1 GCA_021796055.1 Bacteroidota bacterium | reverse complement strand
ACGAGGTCATGGGTCTGCTTCTCGAACTTCAAATCATAGACGCAAGCAGTCGGGAAATTACTCTTCAGCGGCATCCACTGACTTCCGTCATCTCTGGAATAGTACAGGCCGGCATCGGTGCCTGCTACCAGGAATCCCTTCATGTTTGGATCCTCACGCACCACATGTACAGGATATTCCTCCGGAAATCCCTTGGAGATCGACACCCAGGTCTTTCCGTAGTCCTCAGTCTTAAAGACATATGGCTTGTTATTATCGAGCTCGTGGAGGTCAACGGCTATGTAGCATGATGCCGGATTGAATGGCGAAGGGGCGACCTGATAGATGCGACCCCACTCAGGCAAACGCGCTATGTTCTTCGCGACGTTCTCCCAATGTTGACCTCCGTCCCTGGTAACCTGAACCAGGCCGTCATCGGTGCCAACCCACATAACGTTAGAGTCCAGAGGCGAAATTCCGATCGAAAGAATCGTATCGTAATTCTCAGCGCCGCTGATATCGAGGTTGATATTTCCGCCGCTTGGACGCTGCTTGGATTTATCATCACGCGTGAGGTCCGGGCTGATCACAGTCCAGTGCAATCCACCATCTATAGTTTTGAACACCACGTTGCCGCCCAGGAATACTTCGTTGGCGTCAGTGCTTGAAACCGCTATCGGCGTAGTCCAATTGAATCTGTACTTCAATTCGGACGGCGGCATGTCCGGCGAGTCGTAGAGATATGGACGGATAAATCGCGACAGGCCAGTCTTCAAATCCAACCTTTTTAGGTAGGCGTCCTGCGATTCTGCGTACACTATGTTGGGATCGCTGGGAGCAGGCACGACATACTGACCGTCGCCACCGGCAACAGTGAACCAGTTCTCCCCGGTGACTCCTCTGCCGTTGAGATTCGAAGAGATGCCATACCAGCCGTTGTTATCCTGCAGTCCTCCTCCGAGATTAAACGGCTTACTGCTGTCGACCGCCACCTGGTAAAACTGCTCAATCGGCAGGTTGTTAAGGAATCTCCAAGTCTTTGCACCGTCGACCGAAAGGAATGTGCCGCCGTCATTCCCAATGATTATCCGGTTCGCATTCTGGGGGTCGATCCAAATGGCATGGTGGTCGACGTGGACTTCCCCGTTCACGCTCTTCACCGTCTTGCCGCCGTCCGTCGATTCGGTTATCAGAAATGACAGGAAGAATAGCTTGTTCTCATTATCCGGAGAGACTACAAAATTCGAGAAGTAGAACGGGCGGACATCCAACTCATGATTATTGCTCACGAAATGCCAGTGATCTCCTAGGTCTCTCGAATCGTACAGCAGACCTGTTTTCGACTCCACGAGTGCGTAGATATGGTCTGGGTTGCTGGGAGCAGCTGCGATGGCTATCCTGCCCAGCGGACCGGCCGGCAAGCCATCGGTAAGTTTCTTCCATGTCGTTCCGCCGTCGGTCGACCGGTAAATGCCGCTCCCGTCGCCGCCGTCCGCGAGCGCCCAGGGGTGTCTGAGAACTTGCCACATTCCGGCAAACAGGACCTTTGGATTGCCGGGGTCCATCACAAGGGATGAAGCGCCGGTCGTATCATTAATAAAAAGGACCCTGTCCCAAGTCTTTCCACCATCGGTTGTCCGGAATACGCCGCGGTCAGTGTTAGGTGCCCAGGCGTGACCGATGGCCGCGACGAACACATTGTTGGGATCCGAAGGATTAACGACTATGTGCGAGATCTGTCCGACATCCTTGAGTCCCATGAACTGCCAGGACTTGCCGGCGTCGGGCGAGAAATAAACCCCTTTGCCGGTGATAATGTCGTTGCGGAGATTCGCTTCGCCGGTTCCGACCCAGACGAAATTCGGATTCGACGGCGCTAATGCAATCGCCCCGATGGAAGAAGTGGCCTCATGCGAGAATACCTGCTTCCAGGATATTCCACCGTCGACGGTCTTAAACACTCCGCCTCCGGCTGCGCCCACGTAATAGATGTTTGGTTGACCGGGAATTCCGGCAACCGCGCTGACCCTTCCACCTGCAGCGGCAGGCCCGATGTTCCTGAACTTTATGTTGTGCATAACATCGGAGGTATCAGTCTTTGCCGCCGCAAGAAGGGGAAGAAGGCATATCATCATAGTGCCCACAATCCCTTTCAAAGCAAGGCTTCTCTTCCTTATTGGCATTTGGTTCTCCTCCATTTTGTGTTTAAGGATTGCGTCAACTTAGCCGAACGGATATGGCATTCTATTTCGGCCGACGCTTATTCTTTATCTCATTGACATACTTCAGATGGCTCCCGCATCCGGCGACGCAGTCAGTGGCACCGAATCCCGGCACCGCGATTACTCCGCGTGTCCGGCTGTTCAATTCACACTCTCTCATCTCCGACAAAACTATCTTAGATAGATGCACTCCCGGTGTCGAAAGAAGGTAATCGATATGCCAATGCAATTTCTTCCGGCCTGAAATGTGACGGATAACCCTCTTCCTTATATTCCTTATAGCGCTCCCAGTGTACACATAACTGCCTGCCGGAAAAATGTATCTGCCAGTTTTTCCCACGCGCACACTCTTCTGCAATTTGAGTTGAAAATACAGCTGGTAGCTTATGTATACGTTGTCCGGTTTGGTCAAGGATGGAAACGCCTTCACGTCTGTTATCTCCAGAGATCTCATCGGTTTAGCAGCCCGCGCTGAATGGACACGTATTTTTGGTTTGAAGGGAATGGCGGATTCTGAACCAAATGATAAACGTTTTTCCATCCAGGCTCGTTTTAATATGAGTTACCGACTTAGACGGATCTCAGCGGAGAGAGTTCTGGGCTTTTGAATAAATTGTCAATCTCTGTCCAGTTCTTAGATATTCATCCTGCCGCAAGCCGTTCCAATCGCGCAAATCCCTTACGCTGACCCCATAAATATCAGCAATCCTGGTGAGCGAATCTCCCGGTCTGACGACGTAATTCAGATTCGCCTGCGAAGATGAATCGGAATCCGTAATGGCGGGCGTCGCAGAGGTGAACATGACAGGCTGGGACATTTGTGGGAGATCCAAGCTCCATCTGCCTGCAGGAAGCGACCTTTCCTTCAGCCACGGATTCAGGTACTTGACGTCTCTGTAACTTGTTCCCTGCTGTCGCGCCCAGACGGACAGGTCATTGATCTGTCTGACCTCGACGCTCCTGACTTCAGGTGCCTGGTAGAAATCATTCCTGGCCAGCTCGAAGCCGTACATTTTGTAGTGAGACATTATCTGTTTCAAAGCGACAATCCTGAAAACGAACCTCGATGTTTCATCATTCAGTTGCAGGTTGTAGTAATTCTTGGACATCTGGTAGTTTACTGTCCGCTCGATGCCGCTCTTCCCCATGTTATAGGCAGCAACAGCAAGGGTCCAGCTCCCGAATTCTGAGTGGAGATCGTTGAGGTAATTCAACGCGGCATCAGTGGCCTTACGGAAATTATAACGTTCATCCACATAATAATTGACACGCAAGCCGTAACGTCGGGCGGTGTCATCGGTAAACTGCCATATGCCGGCAGCCCCTCTGCTTGAGACAAGATTCCTGAGAGCGCTTTCCGCAACCGGCAGATATTTCAGGTCCTCGGGGAGATTCATTTCGCGAAGTTTCGCTTGAATGTAAGGGAAATACTTCGTGCTCCTCTTTAGATCAAGAATGACTTGCGCGTCTGAGAGTTCGATATAGAAAGCCTGCTCCATTCTTTCGCGCACATCCGGAACCTCCAGCGGCATCCCCTCTCCGCAGAAACCGAGTGAATCGGGAACGCGATAGGTTGATAATCGACTAACGTCGGGGGTAAGTGAACTCTTCCCCGGGTCCCACTGACCGAAGCGAATTTCTCTGGCGATCAGTGTAAGACCGGCGGCCAGCAGAATCGCGAGGGGTAACGCGACTACGAGAAGTCGCTTAGAAATTCGTGACATAGCCATGTCTTATACCGAAATCCTTTATTATCTGCACCGCTTCTGCGGGCTCGTCGCATACGTTAAAGATGTCTAAGTCCTCCTCGGCTATACATCCTTCAGCAAGCGCTGTCTCTCTCATCCAGGACAGCATCTTCGCCCAGTAACTGCTTCCCATGAGAATTACGGGAAACTTCTTTGTCTTCTTAGTCTGGATCAGGGTTATCGCTTCCGAAAACTCGTCGACGGTTCCATACCCACCGGGCATAACTATAAATCCCTGGGCGTACTTCACAAACATCACCTTTCGGACGAAGAAATGCTGGAACGTCATAAGCTTATCCGGGTCAATGTATTCGTTTGGCCTCTGCTCAAAGGCAAGTTCGATATTCAACCCGATCGATTCCCCGCCTCCTTCTTTTGCCCCTCGGTTTGCGGCTTCCATCAATCCGCCTCCTCCCCCGCTGACGATCGCGTACCCCGTCTTCGCCAGCTCAAAAGCGACTTGCCTGGTAAGCTCGTAATATTTTGTGCCGGGTTTCATCCTCGCCGATCCGAAAATCGATACCGCAGGCGCTGCCCTGCTGAGCAGATCGAAGCCGTCGACAAATTCCGACATAATCTTAAAAATACGCCAGATGTCGTGCTGTCGCGCCTCAATCGTGGCCAAGCGGTCGTTGTTGCTGGAATGGTTGATAATGGTACTCATAATCAGATTCTTCCATTAATAAAATTCTGCAGAAGCGTCTTTCCGTATTCTGTCATTATCGACTCGGGATGGAATTGGACTCCCACGGTAGGATAGTCTCTGTGCTTCAATCCCATTACAAGATTGTCTTCAGTCCACGCAATGATCTCCAATTCATCCGGAAGAGTTTCTTTGGAAACCACCAGCGAATGGTACCTCGTCGCGGGGAAAGGAATCGGGAGGGAAGCGAAAATCGATCTCCCGTTGTGAATAATCTGTGAAATCTTACCGTGCATCGGCACAGGGGCCTTGACAACCGCGCCGCCGAACACCTCTCCGATTGCCTGGTGTCCGAGGCAGACGCCGAGTATCGGAACAGTTTTGTGAAATTCCCTTATGAGGGGCTCTGAGATGCCAGCTTCGCTCGGCGTCTTGGGACCGGGTGAGATAACGATTGCGTCAGGTCTACGAGCGCGAATTTCATCGATACTAATCTTATCATTTCGCACGACCTGAACATCAGCGCCCATCTCGGAGAGATACTGGTAAAGGTTGTACGTGAACGAATCGTAATTGTCGATTAGAAGTATCATTTAAATTCGCCGAGGAGTTTGAGAGCCTCGAGGTTCGCCTTCATCTTGTTGATCGACTCGTCGTATTCGCGGTCGGGGTCGGAGTCGTAGACGATGCCCGCGCCCGCCTGCAGGTAAGCGGTATCACCCTGCACTACGAACGTGCGTATGGCGATGCAAGTATCCATGTTATTGTTGAAATCGATGTAGCCGACCGTGCCGCCATATATCTTCCTGGGTGTCTCCTCCAGTTCTGATATAATCTCCATGGCGCGCACTTTCGGGGCTCCGCTAAGCGTACCGGCGGGAAAACAAGCGGCAAGCGTCTCAACCGCGTCTTTCCCCGCATCGGTGTTTCCGATGACGTCTGAGACTATGTGCATCACGTGCGAAAATTTTTCGACGTGCATGAAATTCTCCACATGAACGCTGCCTGTGGATGCCACGCGCCCGATATCATTACGACCGAGGTCGACGAGCATCACATGCTCTGCTTTCTCCTTCTCATCAGTCAGGAGCTGGCGCGTGAAGCGTTCATCCTCCTCCGGAGTCGTGCCGCGGGGGCTCGTACCGGCAATCGGGCGCATTTCGATCTTCTTCCCCTGTTTTCTGACGAACATTTCGGGCGAGGAGCCGATTACCGCGAGCCTGTCGCTTTCCAATCCAAACTCAAGATAGAACATGTACGGGGACGGGTTCAGAGCACGGACACCTCTGTATAAAAGAAAAGGATCTCCCTTCAAGGTAAACTCGGCCCGCTGGGAAAGAACCACCTGAAAAATATCCCCTTCGACAATGTATTCTTTGGCGCGGGTGACGATCTCCTTGTAGTGTTCCTTAGTCAGATTGAATTTTGCCTCGCCGACTGAACATTGCGGTGAAACCAGGTCGCTGCCATCCTCTCTCATCAACCGGATAATCTTC
>JAJYOS010000423.1 GCA_021796055.1 Bacteroidota bacterium | reverse complement strand
GACTGGTTGGATCTTGAAGTTGTCAGAGATCCCATTGTCGAAATTGGCTGCGGTTACGGGACTTTCACAATACCAGTTGCAAGAGAAGCGAAAGCAGAGGTGCAGGCGTTCGACATCGATCAAGCGGTGATCGAAACCGCGCGGAGGAACGCGGCGCGCGCCGGCATTCACAACGCATATTTCAATCTGAGAGATGTCGTCGAAGACGGGACAGGATTGGAGCCGGAGAGCTCAGGGATGGTGTTGCTCTTCAACATCCTGCATTTCGAGGGGCGGCGCGATTTGCTCGACGAAGCTTCCCGCATTCTGAAACCACGCGGAGTTGTTGCCATAATCCACTGGAGGAAAGACATTCCGACTCCTCGCGGACCAAGAGTTGAGTCGCGTCCCGACAAGGAGATGATAATGGACTCGATAAGGAATCTGGGATTGTCGTTCGACGGGAATAGCAGGATCATCGAGCCTTACCACTGGGGCATGCAGCTAATTAAATCGAGCAACAATTCCAAGGAAATCAAATGAACATTCTTATTCTGATTGATGACGTTCCGTACGGAAGCGAAGTAGCTTACAACGCGTTCAGGATCGCGATGGCAATGGAGAAAGACCACAGCAACGTGCAGGGCAATATTTTTCTAATGGCGGACGCGGTTGGCTGCGGGATTCCTCGCCAGAGCACACCGCAGGGTTATTACAATATCGAGAGAATGATTAAGGCGGTCGTTCAGAAAGGCGGAAAGAGCAAAACCTGCGGTACCTCCGCGGACGCGCGGGGAATAAAGGAGCTTGAACTTGTCGAGGGGGTAGAGATAAGCAACATGAAGGAACTTGCCCAATGGACAGTGGACGCGGACAAGGTCTTTACATTCTAAATTCTCGGCGAAACCATTATTCGAACAATGATATTTTTCTTCAGAGCGAGCGAGAAGCGAAATTAATTCTCATTGATCCGATTCGTTGAGAAAGCACAAGGTGTAGTCTTAGAGATTCAATCCAGTACAAAGAGAGGAGTCGACATGATAGATGACATTAATTCACCGCGGGAGCACTCTTCAGGAATGCGCCGCCTTTTTATGAACAAAGGCGAGATCCGGGCCGGTTGGAGCATTGCGATTTTTGTCGGTCTCGTCGTGGCCATTTCCATTGCTTTCATTCTTCCTATGCGAATTCTATTTACCAGATTGAACTTGCCTCTGGATGGTTCCCTTCCTTATTCGATGGGCGCTATAGAGTTCGCCACCTTCCTTGGAGTTTTTTTAGCTTCCGTCGTCATGACCCGCATCGAACACAAACCTGTCATCTCCTACGGGCTCGACGGACCGCTCCGCTTCAAGAATTTTATATACGGATTCCTCTGGGGATTTTTAGCTCTCTCTGTATTGGTCGGCGTGATGGCTCTCTTCGGATTTCTGCGGATTGATGGAGAGCAGATCTTCGGTTTGAAGGCGATAAAGTATGCGTTGGAATGGGGAGCGGTTTTCATTCTGGTCGGGATGACAGAAGAATATATGCTAAGGGGTTATCTTCTCGCAACGCTCTCCCGTGGCATAGGATTTTGGTGGAGCGCCGTGATACTTTCGGTTGTATTCGGCAGTCTTCACCTCGGGAATCATGGCGAGTCGCCGGTTGGAATATTCTCGGCGTCTGCGATCGGCTTGATATTTTGTATGAGCCTGTGGTATCAGAAGACTCTCTGGTGGGCGATCGGATTTCATGCCGCCTGGGATTGGGCGGAGTCATATTTCTGGGGAGCCGCGGACAGCGGCCTGGTTGTAAAGGGGCATTTGTTGGGAGTTCATCCGCGGGGGAGCATACTTTGGAGCGGAGGAGCCACCGGTCCGGAGGGGAGCATGTTCATCGTGTTTCTCCTTATTATGATAGCTCTGTTCATGGTAGCAGTTTGGAGGAACAAGAGGAGGGGTTATGAAGCTGTCGCGGAATAGATCGTGGGAAGTCTGGACCTAATCTCATAGGTGCCCGGATCCCTCTAACGCGATTGCCCGCGGCATCCATCTTTCGACATGCTGAACTAGCCTCCTCACATTCACTATTCGAGGTCTTGAAACGATAATCGATCACGCAATGCTTGGTTAGAACAGCGCGCCCTTCGGGTATTTTCGAAAGACTCCCTTACTCAGCAAAAGATTGCCACGATCTGCGAACATTGCGGCGCCGGCATTACCGTACGCTCGAGTGGAGCGCTTCAGATGTTGACGGCCTTAACGCTCGGTCCGCTGCCATTTGCCGTGAAACAAACCTTCAGCACGATTACGAACCCGGCATCGAAACATTCTTCTCGCTCAACGCTTTCCTTTCTGGACAGATCATTTCGGATTTTCAGCGCACAGTTCATCCGGGCTCGACAAGTCGATATACATTTGTGTCTACCTTTCACCTCTCCTTTCACGTCTGAGATTTTCTTGGCGCAGAAAGAGTCCCTGTCGTACTATGCGGGAAAATATTGCCCGACATTCTTGATTTCTCCGGATCACGCATCAAATTTCAACTTGAAATTATGGCTTAGTTGTCGCATCTTACTTAGACCAAGTATAAACAATAAGTTAATCGTTTAAATTTCAAGTAGAAAGCACCTTTGGAG
Source organism: Bacteroidota bacterium (assembly GCA_021796055.1). The sequence goes on along the minus strand of JAJYOS010000423.1, from coordinate 3,500 downwards.
ATATAAGTGAGTGAAGCCATTGAAGATAGAAGGACCTCGTCGAGAATTTGGGAATTATTGAAGATATGGGGACCGGCATGGCTGGTCATGATAGCGGATGTGGATGCCGCGAGCGTGATAACTGCGGCCGAGAGCGGGGCGGTCTACGGAACCAAACTCATCTGGTTCCTGCTGGTCCTCATCGTGCCCCTCTACGTAATACAGGAAGTCGCCGGAAGAGTCGGCGCAGTGACCAACAAGGGGCTCGGTGAGCTCATAAGGGAGAACTACAGCAGGAAGACCGCGATCATCGCTTCCGTACCGATGGCGCTGGTTGACGTAATCAGCTACATAGTAGAGTACACCGGAGCCGCGATAGGTTTCGAGATCCTTGGTGTACCACCACAGGTGTCGGTTCCGATCATTTTTATTGCCCATGTGCTTCTTGTTTATAAAAGGAAATATGTTCAGGCCGAGAGGCCGCTCGTTGTAATCTCGATCGTCTTCTCATTGGCTTGTGTCGCATCCGCATTTCTCACCGCAAGAAAAGGTGTCGAGTTCACGCCATTTTACTTTTCAAGTTCCCCCAATTTTTTCTTCCTGCTGGCCGCGAACGTTGGGGCAGTGATCATGCCGTTCATGCTATTTTACCAGGCATCCGCGACGGCAGAAAAGGGGATCACTTCAAAGAGTCTATGGGCTGTGAGACTTGAAACGGGGATAGGCGCTGCGGTCTCCGAGATTCTTATGGTCGCGATTGCCATTGCTGCGATCGGCATATCTGCCGGATCCCTACAGTTTGCTTCTCCGGTCATTCTGTCGAAAGCCTTGTCGGGAGTAGCTGGCAAATTCGCGCCGGATGTGTTTGCCCTCGGGCTCATCGCCGCGTCCTTCATCGCGCTTATAGTGATATCGCTGGGAAGCAGCTGGGGCGTCACCGAGGCTATGGGATGGGGGAGAGAAAACTGGTTCAAAGTATATATTATCGAATCGATACCTGCCGTAATACTTCCGATGATAACGCTGAACCTGATCAACCTGGCGCTAAGCCTGATGGTTCTTCAAATTGTCGTGCTCATAGGCCCGTCGATAATACTCGGATTCATCTCTTCCAACAAGAAGCTCATGGGAAAACATTCTCTCTCCGGGTCGAACAAGATCCTTTACTGGTCTTTCCTGGTACTAATTTTTGCAACCGGAGTAATAAGCATATTGTAACTAATGTCCGTGCTACATTAGCATGAAATAGGTTCTCTATCGCCCAACCGCGCCAGCGACCGGTAACCGAAATCCATCCTTCTCTCTTTACCAAAAATTATCTCGCTGTATTTATGGAAGAGGCCCAGGAGGGACAGTTTTGACCGTCAAGCGGGCTAAACGGACCAAGCGGTGACTTAAGGCACCCGGTTGATGTTCGATCGTCCTCTGAATTGAGGCGATAGTTCAGATCTTTTCCGCGTACACAATTCGCTCGACAGGCGTAGAGCCGAGTTTGCGTCCAGACGGCTTCAAGTACTCGTCGGCCAGATCGTCGTAACCTCTGTCTTCGATTATTCTCCAGCCGTAATTGAGGAGGAACCCCGACAGCGCCTCAGGATCAAAAGCGGATTGCCAGATTCCGCCTTTGACGAATCTCTTATATCCACTCCCCCAACCGTAGAGAGTTTTGCCATCGAAGAAGTCCTTACGGACGTACGTGAAAGCAAGCAGACTCCCCTTTGTGGCATTCGAAAGAAAGCTGAAGACTTCCTCTATTCCTTTCGCGGTCAGGTACTGGGTTACCGCCTCCATAATGAAGAATGTTGGCTTGCCCGTGGAGTAGCCCCGCGAGGTTAGAGCAGAAGCAAGGTCTTCGCTATCGAAATCGATCGGCACCAGTTTCACATTCCCTGGGATTGTCCCGAGAGCGTTCCGAAGGCGGGTTTCTTTTGTCTCGATATTGCCTGGCTGATCGATCTCCCAGATTGATGTTTCGGATAGAGAAGCGAGTCTGAAATTCCTGGTGTCGAATCCGGCGCCGAGGTTTACCACGGCTTCAATGTCTTTAGCGGAAGCGGTCAGTTTGTCGTCAATGTAACATTTTCTGCAAAGGAGGCCTCCCCAAATCCCGGGTTGACTTCTGTCGCTGAGCCCTATGATCCATTCTCTCATCCACGACGGTTTTAGAAGTCTGACAAGAATTTTGGAACCAAGAGGAAGCATATGGTATGCAAGGCGGTCGGTGATAACACGTTGGCCGTCCGGATAGTTTTGCTCCACCGCGATTAGTGCTATCGGACCGATGCTGGTCTTAGCTGACGCTTCTGACATGCGATAAATTTAAAGCCGTTCCAGCAAATCCTCCAGACTGAAGGGGCTCAGGAACCGCCCGAGCGAAATTTATCGCGCGGAGCTCCTGCCGTTGAGCTGCGAGCAACTTTCTGCTCGGCAAAACGATCGGAAGTTTGCAGCAGACATCTGCATGCCGATAACTCGGACCATGCTCACTCGTCGAAGACAAAATAGAAGAGGGTAAAGAATAACTCCCGCCGACCCGTTACCGGAACGTGTCCCATGTAGTCATATCTAGTGAACCGGAAATGCCGGCGAGGAACAAATGAAGAAAGGAGATTGAAAATGGGTGAAGTGATTGGAACCTTGACGGGCTTTTTGGCGGTCCTGCTGATTTTTGGAGGGATTCCCGCTGCATTGGTCGTAGCGTACTCTTTCAGCCGGAAGGCCAGACACGCAGAAAGGCTTGCCATGATTGAGAAGGGGGTCGACCCCTCAACTTTCATGCACGAAGAAGCCTCCTCGGACACTGCTCTGATGTGGGGTATGCTCATTCTGGGAGTTGGACTGGGATTGTTCCTGGGCTATATTCTCTCCGTGCTTACGTCGATGTCACAGGAATATCTCATGCCGGCATTAGCGCTCATATTCGGGGGACTCGGGCTTGTTGGATTCTTCATCTACCGGAATAAGAGCGAGGCTAAAAAAGCCGCTTAATGGAAGAGTTCTATCTGCGGCTCGTCCTCGAAGGAGATGTGTCGAAGTTTTCATGGTTCATCGACAGGTATAAGGATATGGCTTTTTCAATCGCGTATCGCGTGGTGAACAACAGGGAAGACGCGGAGGAAGTGGTGCAAGACGCCTTCCTGAAGGCCTTCAAGTCGCTGGAGAAATTCAGAAGAGGCTCGAGGTTCTCGACATGGCTTTACCGGATCGTGGTAAATACGGCGCTCACCAGGGTGCGCAGCGAGCCTCCAAAGATGGAAACATTTGACGAGACCGTCGCAAGCGATGTGGTCGTTGGAGAGGTCGAGTCGGCATACCGGGCGCTCGATCTGTCGGAGCAGAAGGAACTCGTTAACGACGCGCTTGTCGAATTGAACGTCGAGGACAGACTCATTCTCGTCCTCTACTACCTGGAAGAGAATACAGTTGAAGAGATCAGCGAGACGACAGGAATTGCCCGCGAAAACGTCAAGATGAAACTCCACAGGGCAAGAGGAAGGTTGTGGGAGTGGATATAAGAGATT
>JAJYOS010000422.1 GCA_021796055.1 Bacteroidota bacterium | reverse complement strand
GCTCGAGTTGCGCGCGTTCCATGTGACCAGATGAGAGCCTGCGCTCAGGTTTCCGCTCAGAAGCGTGGCAACCCTCTCGCCCAGGATGTTGTAGATTGCAATCGTTACATGCTCTTCCTGGGGAATACTGAAGGCAATCTGAGTCGTCGGGTTGAACGGATTAGGATAGTTCTGGTCCAGCGTGTAATTCGTCGGCTGGATCGGTTTCTGCTGGACAGCAGTCGGAGTCTCAGGAGATACCGTGAAATTCGATGTAGAGGGCTGAGCAGTTCCGGTCGTGCTGTAGGTCGGAGAACTCGTGCTCGTGGAGCTGGAGGTAAAACCGACAGCTTCCGTGAACACATCATAGGTACCCGGCGCCAATCCTGCAATCGTGTAGTCACCGTTGCTGCCGCTCACTCCGTAACCGGCTACGTTACCGTTCGCGTCGGTCGCATACACAATGGCACCGCTAACTCCCGTCATGCCGCCTCCCGTTGTAGAGGAGGTCGAGACACTACCGTTGATGGAAGTGTACCCTGCTGCTGCCGACGGCAGAGGCATGACATATATGTCAATCCCCGTCGTGGTGTTGCCGCTTATCGGGACGGCGGTCGCCTGGCTCCACCTTACCGTCGGGCCGGTGGTGCTGTAGAACGATGGCGCATAGGCACCGAGCGGTATCGCGAGGATCTTGTAGTATCCAGGAGGCAGGTTGTTCAGCGTATAGGCACCCGAGCTGTCGGCATCGGCGAAATACGCTCCGGCAACGTGCATATGCAGTGTGTCACGGTAGTTCCATACGTCTCTGAATGCGATTATCCTGGCCGCGACACCGGAACTCGTCGTCGAATCGAAGACCGATCCGGAAATCTGGCCAAGGACTACCTGGGGAAGCGGAGTCAATGTGAAGTTTACTCCGGTCGTATCGGAAACGAGCGAGAGAATGTCGGCAGAAAGAAAATCAGATTCGTTGTTGAAGAACACCCTGTGATATCCTGTAGCCTTCACGAAGGCGATATAAGCACCCTTCGGCAGCGTATCGCTGTAAACACCGTCGCTGTCCGTGTATGTCTTGAAGACGTACGGAGAATTGCCGTCGAGTCTGAAGTCGTGATCCTCGTTGCTCTCCTGGTACATATTCTGGAACATATCACGATAATTGTCGCCGTTCTCCCACTGATCCTGATTGTCTCTGGCCATGTTGAAGGTGAATTCCGCCCTCGCGAATACGACAAGAGCACCCTTTATGGCCACACCTGTAGTGTCGGTAACACTACCGGAAACCGTGTACTTCGGCAGCGCAAAGAACCGGTTCTGCAGAGTGAAATTGGCGACCTGAGTCGTGGTATCGGTAACGGAAATCGGAGTAGCATTCATCATGCTGAAAGCGTTGTCGTACCATTCAGGAAGGTAATTTGAATTCGTTGGAATAGCCCTGACGAGGTACTTGCCTGCGTCGACGCCGTGGATCGCGTAATAACCGTTGGAATCGGTCCTGGCGCTGTAATCGAAATGCATGTCCATATCCCGCTGGTACAGTCTGACTATAACGTTGGGGATCGGAACGTTGTTACTATCGGTCACCGTTCCAGCGATCGTTCCCTGGAGGCCAGCGACGCGTATGGCATACTCCTGCACCGCACGACCGCCGCTGCTCGACTTGACGATTACTTCAACTTCGTACCAACCGCGCGTTTGCGGGATCCAATTGACAAGGCCGGTGGAATCGATCGTCATCAACATTGGATGATCGTCGAGTCGATAAGTCAGCACAGCAGTTGAGTCGCTGGACACTGCTTTCACCTGATACTGGTATAGCGAATCGACCGTGGCGGTAAGCGGCGGCTGCGAAGTTATGGTAACTCTATCCCTGCCGAAATTCTGGAAACCGGCGTATACTCTTGACATTGAGCTCAGCCGAACCTGGCCCGAATCGTTGATTGCCTTAACCATGTAAACAAAAACATTTGCCACCGGAGGCGTGACCGTATCCACGTAAGTCGTCGCTGTGGTCGAATCGATTTGAGAAAAATTAAAGCTGAAATTTGAATCAAGACTGTTCACGCCAACTTGGGCGCGATAAACGAGGTAGTAGGCAGCCGTAAATTCTTCCGGCTGTTCCCACGAAAGGGCAACCCCGCCGCTGCTCAATTCGGCATGGAGGGAAAATCTCCCTCCCATCATTTGTGCGTTAGCAGACGTGAAGCATAGAAGCATAACCGCCAGGGCTCCAAGGGAAAACGAGTAAATTTTCTTGTTCATTGACTCCTCGACTTTTTAACAGTAGTAAAAGCAACAGGTGTGCCGCAAAAATCGGCCGGAAAGGGAGACAAAAAGGGGATATTGTGGGATGATCTGGAAATTTCGACATGCAAGGATTGCACTTTAACTGCAACCCATGCGGGAGGAAATGAAGAAGGAGTGTTAGAAATTCATTCGAAAATCGAGACTCGCCGACATCTTCTCAGGAGAGTAATTCATACTGAAATGCGGGGGGAGTTTCAAAAAAGAATCAAGTTCCGAATAAACGTATATCAACACGAATGCTGAGATCGAATAAAACTCGGTCTTGTAGTATGCGTTGTAAGTCTTGTATGTACTTGCAGCCAAATCGGGGGTGGAGGCATCGAGATATTTAGTGCGCGCATCTCGACGCAGGAAATCGAAAGCAATGGATGACACGGCCGTCACCGCACCCGCGCCTAACAGGATGTAGCCCTTTGTCTCTCTTCCGGCATACACCTGTTCCCATCCCGGAAAGAGAATAGCCCTGAAAGTAGTACCGCCCGATCCGGCCAGGTTGTTCGGGTTTCGCGGGATCGCTTTCTTCTCCGGCGCAGACGTTTCTTCCTTCCGATTCGAGCGGAATTCCTCCTTCGCTGCATTGAAGACCTGCAGAATTTTTGGTGAAGTCATCACGGGATCAAGAGTCATGGACGAGTCGATCATCAGCGCCTTTAGAAAATGCTCTATTGCCGGCTGATTCCTCCCCTCAGCAACCAGTGAAAAGGCGAGGTATTTCTCCAATTGCACCCTGGTGGAATCATTTACTGTTCTGTCCTCAAGCATTCGGCGTGCTTCAAGTTCGGCGGAGATGTAAGACCCATTGTCGAACAGCGATTTTATGGACTTGATTGCGGAGTCGGCTCTGGTCAGGGTCTGGGAATAGGTTATTGATGCAAATCCAAGAGACAGCGAGAAGAAAAGGGCGAGTCGTAACAGCCTAACGACGCTCTTTCCCGAAAAACGATGAGATGCCGGCTCAATTCCAAACCCGTTGAAAATCTCCCCCCGGCGTTCTGGATAGCCTGACAGACGTACATGAGGTGAGACATTCACCCGATTGATTGTAATTGCCGCCGAACAAATTTCAAGCTTGTTTGCAAGCCACAAAGGATTCACTTGAGTGATTTAATCGACCAGCGTTATTGACCTGTTATTTAATCAGGACCATTTTCCTGTAGATACTCCCGTTTGGGGTCTGTAACCTGTAAATATACGTCCCTGTCGCCATATTCGCACCATTGAAAACTGCAGAATAACTCCCGGCACGAAGGAACCCGTCGACGAGGGTCACGGCTTTCTCACCGAGGATGTTGAAAACATCAAGTCGGACATTGCTTCCAGGCGATGGGACATCGAACTGTATTCTCGTAGTTGGATTAAAAGGGTTTGGATAGTTCTGGCTTAACTTGAACCCCGCAGGAATCGTGTTCGGAGTCTGTTCAACCGCGGTTACGTTGTAAAGTGTCGATACTGAAGCTACAGGGTACTGTCCGCTTTCGGGTGTGATTCCACCGAAAACGTATATTTGCCCGTTTCTTCCGGCGGCCGCTACACATCCTCGTCTCGGCTCTTCGAGTGAAACATCGGCACTTCGTTCCACCGCCGTACCCGAGTCCTTAAAATCGAGCACATCCACGTCGTTATAGTAGCCGTTTTGCATACCGGATTGCCCCCATCCGGATATCACGAAAACGGAATCGTTTCTCGTGACAGATCCGAAAAACGCCCTTGTATTCCGCCATGTGAAGTTAACCTGTGTTACACCGACGGATGGGACATATCTTTCAATGAATTGCAACGGCCCAACCATGACGCCGCTACCCAGTCCTCCGAAAATATAAATAGAATTGCCGACTCTGGTCACGTGGTGAAAGGCTCGCGCAAAAAGGGTCGGATGCGGCAGCACTTTCCAGATGCCCTGCATGGGAGAGTAACCCTCCACCTCGCTAAGGAGGTTGTTCATAGAATCTCCGCCTCCAAACACGAGCACATTGTCTCCGAATGTTGTGGCTGCCGCTCCCTTCCTGGCATATTTCATGCTCGAAGCGTAGTGCCATCTGTTGGCAGCCGGATCATATACTTCGACCGAATTCAATACTCTCCCCAGACTATCTACGCCTCCCATCACATAGATGGAATCATTTAATGCGGCAGCACATGCGAAAACCCTTGGGGTCCCCAAAGGCGCGATATTAGTAATCCAGGTCCTCGTACCGAGATCAAAAGCTTGTACGGTCGAGGTCCCTCTCATACTTAAGAAGCTTCCTCCCACCTGCAGACTTTGCGCACCGCCGATGAGGTACAGAGTGTCGCCGATCGTGGCGGAGCACATCCCAACGCGGGGAAATGGCATGTTAGGAACGTCCGATTCCTGTGAAAACGCGACGTTTTGCAGCAAAGCCCATGAACAAGCCAACGCTAACAAAGCAAGCAGTCGATTTTTAGTCATAAGCATTACCAAGTCTGATCGATGGATATACTGCAACCGGTGTGCCGTCAGTTTTTATCTCCTTTCAGGAAGCTGAAGTTGAGCCGCAGCGTGTCGCCGGGCTTCACGTTAAGATCCCGCAGGATATCATGAAATGCCGGATTCTCAATTCTAAGATGGCGGGTACCGGCGGACACGATAATCGGCTTGGTTGAGGGAGTTGTTTCGCGCAATTGATCATCAACATAGACATGCCCCCAAGGATCGACGTGCACGAAGATGTACCCTGCATCGCCAAGAAAGTCAGCATCGACATTGGCAAGCACTCTGGAACGCACACGAACCTCCTTGACGATAGGTACAAAGTCCGGATTGTTGAAGGTAACCGTGTGCGTACCTGCGGGCACTTTTATAGATCCAAAGATAGGAGTCATCCCGGCGTACTCATTGTCGATGAATATCTTCGCCCACGGAGTGCAGGCTATGGAAATAAAACCTGAGTCTGCCGTAACTCGTGAACTCAAAAAGTTGACACTGTCTTTCGTTTCATGGCTAACCGGGGGGACATTCCCGGCTTGTGAGGGAGGAACTCCCGCGACTTCTTCCCTGCCGGCAGGACGTGCGTCGGTTCCTCCGGTATTAGACGGAGTCATCACGCGAATCTTCGACCTGTCTATGTTTCCGCCGGAGGCGGTGTCTGCCGCGACCGGGTTCGGTCGATTCCCCTCCGCCTCCTGACCCGGATGTCTCAACAAGAAAGACAGGCTCAGCACAAGCACGAACACGATCGCGGCTCCGAGAATCAGAAGCTTGTTCTTTTTCGACCACAGGGTTTCTCTTCTTTCGGGTGGCAGGGGGTGTCCCGAATTACTCCCCGCAATTCCGGACACAAGGTCGGGTGACAAGAACTGCAGCGCTTCGTTCGCAGTTGAGAACCTTTCGTTCCTGTCGGGAGCGAGGAGACGCTTCAGAAACACCAGCACATGCGGAGAAACGCTCAGCGCATCGAGTGAGGATGTGTTGAAGGCCTGGATCTTGTGTATACATTCGGCGTAGGACCTGCCGGCAAGTATTCTTTCACCGGTGATTATCTCGACCAATGTCACGCCTAGCGAAAAAAGATCTGTCCGCGAGTCGACCGGTTCGCCCCGAGACTGCTCGGGCGACATATACGCCGGGGTCCCGATAAGTGTTCCGTCGATGGTCAGCGAAGGCGACCCGGATAACACCGCCAGTCCGAAATCTGTCACCTTTATCGATCCCGTATTGGAAATAAGTATGTTCCCCGGTTTGATATCCCTGTGGATCACGCCGCGCTCGTGAGCATAACCCAACGCGTTAAGAACAGATACGGCAACTCTCAAAAGCATCTCTTCGCAACGTGTATTATGATCGAGAAGAGCCTCGTCAAGTGATTGGCCC
>JAJYOS010000421.1 GCA_021796055.1 Bacteroidota bacterium | reverse complement strand
ACACAGGACTGAGACAGGTCGTTGCAGTATCGCTCGGTGGCGGACGATTTGAAATACGGGACGTCAAACTTGGTGCCTACGCTGACGGATATTATGAAGTTCTGGACGGGCTGAGCGAGGGAGAGACGATCGTCATTTCCGGCCAGTTCTTGATTGATTCCGATGCGAATCTGAAATCGGCGGGTACCGCAATGGCGGGGACAGCAGAGACTGGAGAGGGGACTCCGGGAAAAGGAAGCTCGAATCCCGGGGAACTTAACCCGGGCGGCGGCACAGTGGAAACCCCCCCGATGAACATGAACCATATGGCACACGACTCAACCGGTGGGGGGAAGTGACATGCTCCCAAGAATAATTGAATGGTCGATAAAGAACCGTTTCATCGTGATCATACTGCTGTTGTTCGTCCTCGCCGCAGGATTTTATTCACTGACAACGAGTCCGGTCGACGCGATCCCTGATCTTAGCGATGTCCAGGTGATCGTCTATACCGAATTCCCAGGGCAGTCGCCGACGGTCGTTCAAGATCAAGTGACTTATCCGCTCACATCTTCCATGATATCCCTGCCCGATGCTAAAGTTGTCCGTGGATACTCGTACTTCGGTTTCTCTCTTGTTTACATAATCTTCAAGGATGGTACGGATTTGTATTGGGCAAGGAGCCGGGTCCTCGAGTATTTGAACTACGCGGCGAACCGGCTTCCTCCGGGCGTCACACCGACTCTTGGTCCGGACGCAACGCCCGTCGGCTGGGTTTATCAGTACGCGCTTAAGTCGGACAAGAGGAGCCTCGGAGACCTCAGATCCATACAGGATTATTACCTGAAGTACGGGTTGTCGACCGTACCGGGCGTGTCGGAGGTCGCGAGCGTGGGCGGTTATGTGAAAGAGTGGAGAGCCACTCTCGATCCGACAAAGCTGCTTGCCTATCATATCTCTCCGATGCAGGTGATGAACGCGATAAAGCAGAGCAACAACGATGTCGGCGGTGAGATAATAGATCACGCCGGATACGAGCTGATGATTCGAGGCCTCGGATACATCAAGACGATCAACGACATGAAGAATATCCCGCTCGGCGTGTCGCGGGGAGGAGAGTTCTACCCGCTATCCGGGGCGGGGCGCTCGCCTCAAAGTGCCGGGGACAACGGTGGCTCTATGGGTGGAGACTCTCCGTCGCGGAGCATGGCTTCTGGATCACCAAATGCGCAATCCACAATTCGAAATTCGACTTCGAGCTTTTCTGCCGGCACACCGATTCTCCTGGGTGATGTAGCCGATGTTCAGATTGTTGCTGCTCCGCGCCGCGGCGTGGCAGACCTGGATGGTGAGGGGGACGTGGTGGGCGGAATCGTTGAAATGAGATATGGCCAAAACGCACTGCAGGTGATCGATGGTGTGAAGAAAAAACTTGCCGAGCTCAAACAGGGATTGCCTCCTGACGTTCAAATTGTCCCGGTCTACGATCGCTCGGACTTGATTCACCGCGCAATCAATACCCTTCAGGATAAACTGATAGAGGAATCGATAATCGTCGCGCTGGTCTGCCTTCTCTTCCTGTTCCATTTCAGGAGCGGATTCGTCGCGATACTGACGCTTCCGACGGCCATACTCATGGCTTTCATCGTCATGCGGTGGCAGGGACTCAACGCGAACATCATGTCGCTGGGAGGAATCGCCGTCGCGATCGGGGCCATGGTTGATTCGGCTATAATCATGATCGAGAATGCCCACAAGCATATCGAGGCCGATGGAGGAAAGACCGACCGGTGGCAGCTTATCACAGAGTCATCGAAGGAAGTCGGCCCGTCGTTGTTCTACTCACTCCTCGTTATAACTGTTTCGTTTATTCCGGTCTTTGCTCTGACCGGCCAGTCGGGGAGGATGTTCAAACCCCTCGCTTTCACGAAGACTTACTCGATGGCAGCCGCCGCACTTCTTGGGATTACAGCTGTCCCAATACTGATGGGCTACTTCATCAGAGGCAAGATTCCACCTGAGGAGAAGAATCCGATAAACAGGATTCTTATAAAACTTTATTCTCCCGTCCTGAATTTTGTTTTAAAGTTCCGTTGGTATGTTCTGACAGCCGCGGTCCTCATCCTCGGAATTACGGTTTATCCGTACATGAAATTGGGCTCCGAGTTCATGCCGCCGCTTTGGGAAGGAACCCTTCTTTACATGCCTTCCACGTTCCCGGGAATTTCGATCACGCAGGCGCGGCAGACTCTTGAAATGACCGATAAGATCATCAAGACGTTTCCGGAGGTTACAACCGTGTTCGGCAAGGCGGGAAGGGCGAACACGGCTCTCGACCCCGCCGGACTCGATATGTTCGAAACGACGGTAGATCTCAAGCCGGAGTCCGAATGGCCGAGGGGGATGACGCACCGGAAGCTGGAGGCAGCCCTGAACGATGCTTTGCAGGTGCCCGGACTTTCAAACGTTTGGACCATGCCGATAAAGAACCGAGTCGACATGACCAGCACGGGAATCAAGAGTCAGATTGGCATTAAGGTCCTGGGCCCGGACCTGGATTCGCTTCAAGCCATCGGCGAAAGAATTGAAGCGCTGCTCAAGCAGCTCCCGGAGACCCAGAGCGCGTTTGCCGAACGCGTAGGATACGGCAACTATATTGACTTCAAGATTGACAGGAGAGAGGCTGCCAGGTATGACCTCAGCGTTCAGGATATTGAAGACGTCATAAAGAGCGCGATGGGCGGTATGCCCGTGGGGCAGATTGTGTCAGGTATCGAACGATATCCCATAACAGTCAGGTACGCGCTGGAACAAAGGGACAACCCCGAAGAATTAAAGCGCGTTCTCGTACCGACTCCAACCGGGGGGCAGATTCCAATCGGCGATGTCACCCAGATGATAATCCACCACGGTCCGATGTTCATCAGAACGGAGGGCGCCGTGCCTACCATCTATGTATATGTCGACGCGAATACTTCCGACATCGGCGGATATGTGAAGAAAGCCAGGAAATACCTGGACGAGCACCTCACGGTTCCCACCGGCTATTTTATAACGTGGAGCGGTCAGTTTGAGTTTATGCAAGAGGCAGCTAAAACACTTGCATTGATTATTCCGGCAACGCTGTTGCTGGTGCTCCTGATAATTTACCTGAACACAAGATCCATCACGAAGACTCTGATTGTTATGCTTGCCGTTCCGTTCTCGTTGGTCGGCGCGGTGTGGTTACTCTATATCCTCCACTACAATATCAGCGTCGCTGTCGCCGTCGGAATGATCGCGCTCGCCGGACTGGACGCGGAAACCGGCATCGTGATGCTTCTGTATCTGGATATAGCTTACAACAAGATGTTAGCCGGAGGTGTATCCGCCTCTGACGGAACGGCCGCCGGAAAGAATTTTACTTTCGAACATCTCAAAGAAGCGATTCATGAAGGTGCTGTAAGAAGAGTCCGCCCGAAAATGATGACGGCATCGGCGATACTCGCCGGACTCTTGCCCATAATGTGGGCGACCGGCGCCGGGGCGGATGTCATGAAAAGGATCGCGGCTCCAATGGTCGGCGGCGTCGTTACAAGCGTGCTGCTCGAGCTAATGGTGTATCCCGTGATCTATTATCTCTGGCGCGGGAGAGAATTAAAGCTGAAAGGGCCGAACGTGGCCGAAGATTCTATGACCGCGAAATAACACCGGCGGTATTGAACGGGACGCGAAAGCCGACTTGTTTTTAGAACTTTCGTGTGCCCGGCGTCGTTAGTTAAAAGAAAGGAGAAACGACAATGTCACGAGACCCGGTTTGTGGAATGGACGTAAATGAGAAAAAGGCTGCCGCAAAGAGCGAATACAAGGGAAAGACGTATTACTTCTGCGCACAGGGATGCAAAGCGGCATTCGACAAGGAGCCGGAGAAGTATCTGGGCACAAAGCCAGGCGACCTGCATGAACATGGACAAAAGCATTGAAGCGGAAACAACTGTAATCCTGCGATGACCCTGAAAATAACGCGGCCCCTTTCCAACTTTCAAAGACGATGGAAGTAATCACCCGGGCTCATCTGACTTGTCCGGTGTGCGGAACAACCCAGGAAGCGGAGATGCCTGTGAACGCGTGTCAGCATTTGTTTGTCTGCGCTAACTGCAAAAGCATCCTTAAACCGAAAGAAGGCGACTGCTGCGTCTTCTGTTCGTACGCTGACGTGAAGTGCCCGCCCCGTCAAAATGAAGCCGCCTGAACGCGGTAACCGAATAGGTGGTTGTTTCGATTTCGCGCGCGGGGTAATTTATGTCGAGTCAGGAGGGCAATCATGCAAGACGTAAGCCCAGCCACACCGATCTCCCACAGCCGATTAATCTTCATGGTCGCGGGAGGTTTTCTCTTTATAATTGTTTTTCTATGAGCGCTTCTTTTTATTCCGGCCGGTAGCTCCGGGTACTGGAACGCGCGGCTTTATCTGGCCGGACTTTTGACACCGATGATATTTCTCCCCTTCATCCTCGCGTACAGAATACGGAATGAGGAAGATGTCCTGAGAAAGAACCTGGAAGGCTATGAGGAATATACGCGGAAGGTCAAGTGCAGATTGATACCGCAAATCCGGTGATGCACCGGATATCTCAGAACGGGGGAATCGGGATGGAACTTTACGAAATGCGAAATCCTTAGTGCAACGACTATGGGAATCTATGTTGCCTGGCTTAGAGCAGTGAATGTCGGCGGCAAAAACACGGTCGAAATGGCTGCACTTAAGAGGCTTATGGAAAAATCAGGCCTGAGAGAGGTAGTCACTTACCTTAACAGCGGAAATGTCGTCTTCCAGGCTGATGGGATGAGACCCTCGGCCATGAGAGAGAAGCTCGAAAAGTTGATCCGGGAGAAATTCGGTTTCCCTGTGGTGACGCTGGTTCTTCCTTTGCCTGAGCTGCAAAAGATTCTGGATGCTTGTCCGTACGCGGAGCGTTCTTTGGTTGGCGACGAAAAAATCTATCTCACCTTTCTAACCGGGATTCCGCGCGAGGACGCGGTTAGCAAACTGAAATCATGCTCCGAGGAGACGGATGAATGTACGGTCGCCGAACGCGTCGTATATGTGCTGGTCCGGAGAGGGTACGTAAAGACCACGTACACCAACAATTTCATAGAGAAGACACTCGGAGTCGGTGCCACGACAAGAAACTATGACACTGTCAGGAAAATTGTCGAGAGGGGGATGAGGGCGTGATCACGAGGGAGAAGAACACTTCCATTTCCCCGAGCCTGTGAGATTGTCGTCCTGAGCTTTTCCCGTCCCGCCTGCGACGCCTCCGAATGGGGCAAAATCGCACAGGGGGACTGGTGTGGGCGTCTTGAGTGATCAAGCGCAATGTGGTTAATTGCATCTTTTCGCAGGAAGGGCTAATTTGTAACGTTCTTTAAGGAGGTATGATGGTTTCTTTAATATTAGTGGTGCTGATAAGCTACCTGCTCGGATCGATCCCGACGAGTATCATCGTCACGAAGATCCTGAAAGGGATAGATATACGAAACTACGGCAGCGGTAATGCCGGGGGAACCAATGTGATTCGCGTTCTCGGGTGGGGCCCCGGAGTTTTCGTGATAATCATCGACGCGACGAAAGGTTTTCTTGCGGCGGTAGTCCTCTCACGTCTTTTCTACGGAAATTTTCCTCTTGCTAATGCGACACCATTCTCCGACTTCACCGTCGTACAGATCATGGCCGGAATAAGTGCCATACTCGGGCACACGTGGACTGTTTTTGCCGGGTTTAAAGGCGGGAAGGGAATTGCGACGGCAGGAGGAATGCTGCTCGGTATCGCCCCTGTTGAAGTTGCAATTGCAGCAGGTGTTTTCGCTATCGTCGTAGTAAGTTCCAGATATGTTTCCCTGGGGTCGGTCAGCGCGGCTGTTGCTTTCCCCGTAGCGATGTTTGTCCGCGCCAACGTGTTTGATGTGACCACACGCTATTATCATTCGATGATTTTCTTCAGCATTTTCATATCGACCTTCCTGATCTACAACCATCGTGCGAACATCTCCCGTCTGCTCCGCGGTCAGGAACATCGCCTTGAACAACTCAGATTCTTTCACAGGTCGAAAACCTAGCGATTAATTCTTTAGATGAATGTTTCAGTGCTCGGCGCCGGTGGGTGGGGAACGGC
>JAJYOS010000420.1 GCA_021796055.1 Bacteroidota bacterium | reverse complement strand
CAGAGAAGGAATAGACTTCCGATCCCAGCGTCTGGAATTTGTTCTCGTGCACGAGGTCGGCATCGTCCATGATCTGGTCGAACCCGCCCAGCGATGTCATAAGGTTTATGTAGAATTCTTTCCGGTTGGCATCGCCGAGGAAAAAGCGTTGTTGTAGAGAAGCTCTCAGTGAAGAGACCGCCTCGTGGGTGTTCCCGAAGGTCCTCGATAATTTGTGAAGGAGTCTCTGTGGAGTTATTGACCTACGAAAACACCTTATTTGAGATCGGTATATTTGAGGTGATATTTCTCTCGAAATGATGAGCTTGACTAGTTCGACTATCGAAAGCATTCGCGAAATATCCTGGTCAATTGGCTGGTACTCGATTTGAAAGTTAAAGGCCGCGTGTGTCAGTTCCAATTCGGAACGCGATAATCAGCGCCTCAAGAGGGGCAGCATGTCAAGAAACGGTTTACTCGTCGGCCGGTTTTTCAATTGCCGGAGGGTTGTTAGGGTCATGTGTCTTGTGCTATATTTTGTCTGCTGAATCAGGAAAATTCCGGGCGCTTCAAACCGATTTGGAGGAAGGCGAAAGAGCCATGGACATAGTAGACCAGTTTTGGTATATCTGTGCGGTTGTTTATTCAAAGTTCAACCCTTACAATTTTGTCTCCAAACGTCACTTCTCACTCAATGATGTCAAAAGAATACCTCCAGATGGATACGACTTATTCCGTCTCCGCACGGAGGATGGATTTCTAGACAGGAATTTGGAGGACACATGGAATTGCGTGGCCGTTCACAAGGATACTACGTTCTATAACGCGGCACTCGAGCTTATCAGATGAACTGGGACGTTTACACCCGGAAAACAGTAACGAATTAACATGGCGTCCTCAAGCATCCTCTCGGGAAAAAAAGTAGTCTTCTGGATGAACATGCCTTCATTCTATCAGGCCGACCTTTTCAGGGGATTGACCGAGACAAGGCGAGTGGACGTCAAGGTGTTTTTCTCGAGCAAGATTCCTGAAGAGCGTGCGAGATTGGGGTGGTTGGATGACCTGAACGGGTTTGAATATGAGTTCCTCGATCCACATCGCGGGGTTGCCGATGCTATTAAGAAAGCGATCGAGCACCGAGATGCTACTCATATAGTAGGAGGTTTATGGGCGGGCAGAGTACCAGAAGTAGTGCTGGCGACTCTTTTCATCTTTCGGTCCAGATATTTTATTTATTCCGAAGCGCCGGATCCGCAAGCCTCCGTGCCTCCGATCAAGGGGAGAATCATGCTGTTGGCTGGAAGAGCAATTGTGAAGAGAGCAGCCGGACTATTTCCGATTTCACATTTTGCGACGAATTATTTCAAGTCTTACGGGGCGGACACGGGGAAGATTCATCCATTCGGATATTTCAGATCGCTGCCGCCGGATTTTGAAACCCCAAAGCGCAGGGCAACGCAGGATGGTTTGCATTTCGTTTTTGTGGGACAACTCGTGAAACGAAAAGGATTAGACATTTTACTATCCGCGATGGAACCGCTGTTCACCGAAAGAAGAGATCTGAAACTGCATTTGATCGGCAGCGGCGAAATGGAAAGGGAGTTGCAGAATTGGATCAAAGAGAAGAAACTGATGTCACAGGTGTTTCTCGAAGGTTCGATCGACTCGCAGTCGGTGATCGGTAGAATTTCCCAATCGCATCTCCTTATTCTTCCTTCTCGGTGGGACGGTTGGGGAATAGTCGTGAATGAAGCTTTGATGGTAGGAATCCCCGTAGTTGTCTCGGATATGTGCGGTGCAGCGGATGTAATTCGTGATGGAGTAAACGGCTACGTCTTTCACTCCGAAGACGTCGAGAATTTGAGAAGGAAGTTGACTATATTTCTTAGGCACCCCGGTTCATGGAGAGCTCTCGGCGCGGCGGCGGGGCGCACCGGAGCCGGTCTGAGTACTGAAAATGCGTCGAGATATCTCGTGGAGGTGTTCAAAGGCAAAAGAGATTCCAAAGACGAACAATCTACGCGTTACCCGTGGGTGACGGTGTGAAGCGGCCAGCGGCCATCTCTCGCGAAATTGCAATACGTTAAGAGGCATGGCCTCTTTCTCAAATTCGGACAATTCTCGCTTGTCTTGGTAGGAACAACCCATATCAGATTCTATATTGAGTCGGTGATCGGTATAATGGAGAATGAGAAACTCATCCGGGTCAATTATAGGAGTTTTCACCAGTCATGTTAATGAAAAAGATTACCCGTCATATCAAAGCAACACAAATCGAGGTCGCACACTGGCTCGGTGTGAACTTGAGGGTCGCCCTATTGATAGTAAGCGGAATCAGGAACTGGCATGCTCCCTTCTTATACAGGCTTGGCATAAAATCCTTGGAGAGGATTACTTTAAATGACGGCGATACGCTCGTGATGGATGGAAAGCTGATTACCCTTAGCCATCTGCAATGGATTCTCAGGATGAAAAAAGACGTCCCTCGTTCAACGATTAGTTACAGTGGAGACGGCAGGTTGATGATCTCGCTTGAAGAAGAGCAATTGAAGTTTATCGCGGACGAATTTACGCTTGAGACAACTCTAAAGACTGTCGACGAGCAGTTTGGTCAGGACCTTTACAGGGTCAAAAATGCTCGTCTTGAGGGAAAGACCGTAGTCGATATCGGTGCAAATATCGGTGATTCGGCAATACTCTTCGCTTCAAAGGGAGCCAATGTCTACGCTTTTGAACCCGTTCCACGTTCTTACAGAACCCTCACGGAAAATGTCGTCCTGAACAATTTCGGTGACAAGATCATCTCATTCAATGTTGGCTTAGGGATGGAAGAGAGGATGGCTGAGATGGGGATTTCGCCTGATGCACTGATAGGTTTCTCGCTCCATCAGATTGCGCCTTCGAGACCGACCGCCTATGAGACGATCAGGATAGTCGAAGCCGTAAGTTTCATGCAAGAGAATGGCATTACCTCGTGTGATCTTCTCAAGATCGACTGTGAAGGCTGTGAAAACGAACTGCTGAGGGATTTGTCGTTGCTGGCGTATCTCAAACCCGAGAAGGCCATAGTCGAGTGGCATTTTGGCAATCGAGCGGGAGTCGTCGAGAAGCTAAGGAGTTTCTATTCTGAAGTAGAAGCGGTATCAATCACCAAAAAGGGCGCTAACGGATTAGTCTACGCGCAGCGGCCTCTTTCTTAAACCACAGTTTCTCATGCCTTCTTGTGTTTGACTGGCGTTGCACTCATCAACCTTCTATCCGGCAGGCAAGGCGAAATGGGAGAGAGAATAGCTTTATGCGATATCCCCTATTTTCTTTGATCGTTGCGTGCTATAACCAGAAAAACCTTGTTTTGCAGACCTTGGAAAGTGTCAGGGCTTCAACCTATCCCGAAATGGAACTGATAGTTGCGGACGATGGGTCCAATGATGGAACCCCCGACATCGCAGAAGAATGGCTTCGGACAAACCGGAGTAGATTTTCAAAGTCCTTGTTGATTCGGGGGGAGCACGTCGGTATCTCGGCAAACCACACACGAGCTTTCAGAGAGGCGTCAGGTGAGTTCGTAAAGTACATAGGGGGTGATGATATCCTGCTCTCCACGGCTCTCCAGTCGATGGCATCTTTTCTAACGGCAGAACCGAAAGCAGGAATCTGTTGGAGCCAAATCATTCCTTTCTGGGAGAGAGCCGGAGCTGGAAGAGTGCTATCGAAGCCGATACCGTCGGGATACCTCGGGAAGAAATTCGGCAGTCTTCCGGCTGAGACCCAATTTAGGATTCTCACCCTGTGGGGGTTGATAAGTGCTCCGGGTAACTTTTTTAGAAAGGACGCAATAGAGTCGATCGGCTATTTTGGGACGGAGATAAAGAGCTTCGAGGACTATCACCTCTGGTTGAAGGCAGCAAAGAAAGGACTTCAGATAAATTTTCTGTCTGAGCCTACCGTCTTGTGGCGGCGCCATGAGGGCTCAATCTCATTGCATGCCGGGCTGCAATTCCAGGCTGACATAGCCAATGTTATGGATTTTTCAATAATGGGGCAGATTTCCAACTTCAATCCTATTCACAGGGCGGTAGTGCTGAACCGATATGCAATCGTGTCAAAGTTTAGAGGACGAACTGACCTTGACTTTGGCGCGAAGAGAGAGTTTCTCCTCAGACGAGCATTCGACCCTTTCCAATGGAAATACCTGCCAGGATTAATCAGGCTGAATCTTGGCCTGCTTGTGGTAAGAAAACGGCGAAGCCTGCCCCAAGCTCGGCGGGATGGATGAAGGCACAACGCGAGAAGAATCCGGGCTTCTTTCGACTGTTATTCGGGTTGCCTTCTCTCCGCAGTTCTGCCAGATCCTACCTGCCTCCTTGTTGATCTTGAGTTACGTCGAAAAGGTTGGTCCTTGTACGCAACTGGCGGCCGGGCTCAGCACTCCTTGAGCCTCCGTATTTGAGACCCTTAAGGGTGGAATTTCCAGCGAGTGTTGACTCCGATTCATCGATTCCTTCATGTCTCTCACCCTCTGCATTGAGTTATCGGATGCCTGGGTGCCGAAGACGAAAGTACGTGCAATCATATTACACTTGCTTGGACAACAAGTCAGAGCAAACCCCGTTCTAATCTGTACCTGCTTATTGTCTCGCTGGCTCTCGTCTCACAAATAAGGCCGCGCGTCCTCACTACTTGTCCCTCTTCGAGATGACATCATATAGTCTCAGAATCTGCGGGATGTTTTTTCTCGCGTCGAACTTTTCAATAGCCCGGGTACGGCCGGCGCTTCCCATTCGCGCGCTGAGCTCCGGGTCTTTCAGAAGTATCAGAATTCGGTTGGAGAGTTCACCCGGGCTCCCCGGTGTCACGAGAAATCCGTTCACGCCGTCGACGACAATCTCATCCGGGCCGCCGAGGCGCGATGCTACCACGGGCTTGTTCATTAGTCCTGCCTCGATGAGCGGTCGCGCGTAATGTGGAGTGGTCGACGGAAAGACCAAAACATCCAGTATCTTCACGATGGAAGGAACGTCCAAAATGGGCTCGATCATGTGTACTTTGTCTTTCAACGATTCCTGCTCCGTTACCCTGAAAACCCGGGCTCGGTATTTCCTTTCGCCGCTCAGCCAGCCTCTCAGAAAGGCGACGGCTCGTGTGAAGACTGAGTTCGTTTTCTTCTCCGGCGAAACCCCAAGGATCAAAAAGTGGGTGTCCGGCGACTGGCCAACAATTTGGGCGGCGGCTTCCACGAACTCGAGCGTGCCCTTTATAGGGCTTATTCCGCCGAGCATCCCGACAACATGAGCGCCGCCCGGTACGGCGGATAATAGCCGGTCCGACCCGGAAACCCTCCGCGGGTCGAACTCGTCCGGATTTATGCTGTCGTAGATCACATGAATCTTGGACGAGGGCGGAAATACCTGAGCATCGGCGTTACATATGAATACTACGACATCGGAAAATCTAATCAGAAGCCTTGCGAGAACGAAACGCCGCATGCCCAGATATCCCGGATGCAGGTGCTCGAGCACGTGCAGAAGTACGGGGATCTTCCGCATACGGGCTGCAATCGCCACGGCGAGAAGACCGGACCCGCTCAAGTGGATAACGTCGAAGCGATTTGCTTTGAGAAAGCGGTACGAGTTCCATATTGAAACTGGAAACAGGAGAAGCCTGTAAAGAAACATCGGCAGGTACTGAGCCGGATACCATACGCCGGTTGTGTGTGCGAAATGTCTGATTCCTTTCACAATGCGGGTTTCTATTCCGTGCCGGCGAAACAGCTCTGCCGCCTCGCTGTCGTAAAGGCAGAGCACGCATGGTGAAAACCGGCTGCGGTCGATCGCGCGGATCAGTGCCAGCAGTGTCAAAGGGGCTCCGCCGATTCCCCTCCCACTGTGGACGAAGAGTATTCGAATCATGAGGGCCACCGCACGATTGAGCCCTCCATCTGAAGCCTCGCGGAGACGAGCGTGTCCGGTCTAGCCGGGATCGGGGCGAGCGAAAGATCCGAGGTTACAATCAACCCTTCACCTGATTCAGTTCAATGGATCGACATGAATTTGATCCAAAAGGCAGGAAACCCTCATCCATCACCTAATCTCTCCTTTAGCCGTTATAAATCTCATAGCGTTGATCGCGTTTTTCCCATTCGCAAGGATCCAGAGGATGAACAAAGTGACGCTGA
>JAJYOS010000419.1 GCA_021796055.1 Bacteroidota bacterium | reverse complement strand
AGGGGGGAAATAATACGTTACGATTAAGACCTTACGCATCCGATTATGAACGCCCATCCTTATCAGGAATAAACATCATCTTATAACCCGCTCCACTCGCGGCAATGTCCTGCCTATTCGCCTTTCTTCGCAATCACCAACAACCCGCTGCCTCTTTTAGGCGGGAAGAAATAATCAATGGACATGAACAACACGGAGAACGGCAAAGCCACGAGATAGTAAAACGGCAATAGGACGATGAGCCCGAAGCTCTTGTTCAGCAGCTTCACCGGTATCTTGATTGCGAGATTCCAGTACCAGCTCCCGACTTTGCCGTACGTGTATCTGACACTCTTCGTCTTCAGGTTCGCAGTTCCCAGCTTCGACGTAATTTCCTCGGCGGAATATCCCTCGCGAAAGTGTTCTTCGATGAATGAATGCTCCCCTTCGTCATGGACATCCGAGCCTCCGAAATTGCTCGGCGTCGAGATGACTATCAGCCCGCCGGGACGCAGCGCCCTCGCAAAATTCCCGAATACCGCCACGTCGTCCCTGATGTGTTCCATGACGTCGACTGAGACGATCAGGTCAAATTTATTTTCGAAACCGAGCTTTTCCAAATCGGCAAAATCGAAAGAGAGGTTCTTCATTCCCAGCTTCTGTGCGAACAAGGTACACTTCTCGATTTCCGCGCGGTTGATGTCGACGCCGGTAACACTCCTCCCGGTTTTCCTGGCGACGTAATAAGAGTATTGGCCGAATCCGCTTCCCGCATCCAGCACGTCTTCTGTCCTGCCGTCCCGGATTGCTTTTCTGAGGGCGCGCTTCACATGCCACTCTCTCAGGAAAATCAGGCCGAGGACGGAATAGAGCACTCTTCTCATGAAGGTGCTGTCACCAATCATTACGCTCAGCTTGTCTTTTATCGGCTCGTATTTCATTTTGGTCTCTTCGGGAAGTTCTCGATTGCATTCACAAGATTATCCCATGAATAAAGTTTTTTCTGCTCCGACACGCCCTCTGAGAACTTAGCGGCCAAGCCTTCGGAAAAGAATTTAACAATCGCTGCCGACAATTCATCCGGAGCGTTGGGCGGAACTACAAGCCCGGTTTTGCCATCTGGCACGATTTCCGCGAGTCCACCGACATCTGTCGTAATAACCGGCTTGTTGAAATTGTACGCTATCTGGGCAATGCCGCTCTGCGTTGTCTCGATATAGGGAAGCACCACCGCGTCCGCCGCCGAGAAATACACCGCAACCTCGTCGTTCGGGACATAGTCGCTGACAACTTTCACGCTTTCGCCAATGCCGAGCCGCTCGATCTGCTCACGATAGCCGCTCTCATTGTCGTAAAACTCACCGACGACAAGCAGCCTGATCTTCACTTTATCCAGCGCGACTTTCATCGCGTCGAGCAGAACGTGCAGCCCTTTATACTTCCGGACATATCCGAAGAAAAGGAGGACGTTCTCATCTTCCGCAAGTCCCAACTTCCCTCTCGCCTCCTTCTTATCGAGCGGCTTCCCGAATATTTCGTACACAGGGTGAGGAACGTAACGGTAATCGGGCGATTTCAGAACCGACAGAAGATCCTTTTCGACGGATTTCGACTGCACGATGAAATAGTCTCCTGAGTTCAGGAGCCATTTCGTGAGCGCCTTATCGATGGGCGTCTTTTCGTGAGGGATAACGTTGTCGCAAATGTACAGCACCTTGCAGCCGGACCTTCTCTTCGCTATGCGCGCTATTGTCCCGAAAACCGGCGCGAAGAACGGCATCCAGTATTTGAAAATTATCATGTCCGGCTTCCGCTCCGCTGCCAGCTTGCCCGCCTTGAACCAGGTGAATGGGTTCAAGGTATCGATGACCTGAACGCTCGGCACCGTGTACGAATCTCCTCCTTTTTCTTCCTGTGATTTTCCGGGGAATATGAGCTTCGGATATTGCCTCTTGAATGTGACTATCGAGACTTCATTACGGACGGAGAGATGGTTATACAGGAGCGAAACGTAATGGGCAATTCCGCCGCGGAGGGGTGATGCGGTACTGACGATTACTATTCTCATGCAAACTCCACACTGCCTGACGGTGCTGTGACACTCAGCATCCCGCAGGTCATCTTTGTTTATCGCTTGCAGAATCGGTAAGGATGGCTCTCGCCCCGACTTTCGCGGAGACGCCCGATGCGGGGCCGAGGACTCGCGTCACGGCGCTCATAACCTTCTCGGACGGAAGATGATCGAGACAGAAGTACTCCTTGTTAACGCAGGCCGGCGAGAAAAAGCACTTGCACTCCCGGTCGGGCTCGACGATCTCGCCCAGTCCGTACAATTCAAACTCATTCTTGTTGAAGATATTGTTGAGGAGAACGATCTTCTTATCCAGCCCTATCGTAATATGCATACCCATCGTCACACCGGTTACGACAAGGTCTACCTGGTCGACCAGGTTCACAAATTGTCTCAAAGGGAAATGGCCCGGATATTTCGCACCGCTGTTCCTGGCAATATTCTTGTTGCGGGCATCTTCCTGTTCTCCGCCGAGGAGCAGTACGCCGTACCCCTTCTTCATAAGTCCACCGGCGAGATTCGACCAGTTCTCTTCACTCCAAAGACGGCTGGTCCATCTTCCTCCGCAGCCGGTGTTAAGGCCTATCAACGGGCGCGGCAGGTCCAGATCCCATTTGTAACCGTCCGATTCGAAATTAGAAAGCAGATACTTCTCCCCGCCGAACGTGAACCCGCAGATTTCAAAGATCTCTTCGGGATAGCTCTTCTTGTTGGCCTTGTTTACGTCGTCAAAGATGCCGGTCAGATATTTCCCATAAGCGAACCCGTCGGCAGGTATCGTCTTTCCGCCCTCAATCAGAAATCCCCTTTTCACCCTGGCCCTGACGCGGTTTGCCAGCGCGGCCGCCTCGTAGTCCTTGTCCAGGTTGAACAGGTAATCGAATTCCGTCTCCTCGATCTGGAGCACGGAAGCAAGGTCGAACTTCAGCTTGCGGTCGACTTGATCGGGGAGGAAATCGGGCGTGTGTGTAAGCCACCATATCTCAGCCTGCGGATGGAGAGACCATATTTTCCTGAGCAGTGTTGTAGTCCGAATCACGTCGCCGAGCGCCCCGAGCTTGATTATCAGAAACCTCTCGCGCATCGGCTTGTAATAGTCGCAGCCGGAACAATGGACTCCGTACAGCTTGTTTGGCTTGCAGGGAATGTGCCCCCGGTAATGCCTGCAATCGGTCTTTATGACTTCCCGCTGATTCCCTGACATTATTTCAGTTGAAGACCTTTTCCTTGACGGCGTATTCTTCGATCCCGTTTGACCTGGTTATCATCTCGCCGAGGAGTCCGATAGATACGAACTGGACGCCGACGATGATAAGAAGTATTCCGACCGTGAAGAGCGGTCTGTTGCTGATAGCCGTCTTCCCCATCAACCATTCAATCGTCAACTCGAGGTCGATAGCGATTCCGAGAATAAAAGTGAACAATCCGATGCCACCGAAGAAATGCAACGGACGCTTGCTGTATCTTGTCGTGAAGAGCACCGTTACTAAATCAAGAAGTCCGTGCCAAAACCGGCTCATCCCGAATTTCGTCTTTCCGTACTTGCGGGGATGATGTACGACGGGTATCTCTGCTACTCTGTATCCCGCCCAGTGCGCCAGAACCGGGAGGAAGCGGTGCATTTCTCCGTAAACTTTTATGTCTTGAACAACTTCGCGACGGTAAGCCTTCAAACCCGAATTGAAATCGCGAAGCCGGATTCCCGTCAGGACCGAAGTCGTGAAATTGAAAAGCCTGGACGGAATTGTCTTCGAGATCGGATCGTGCCTCTTCTTCTTCCAACCGTTCACGAGGTCATATCCGGACTCCAGTTTCTCTATCAGACGGGGAATTTCGTTGGGATCGTCCTGGAGGTCGGCATCCATCGTGACAATTATTCGTCCCAGCGCATGTTGAAAGCCCACTGAAAGCGCTGCCGACTTGCCATAATTCTTCCTGAAGCTGATGAATTTGTACCGGCGATTCTTCCTGTGTATTTCTCTCAGGAGTTTCAGGGAATTGTCCGTAGACCCGTCGTCGACAAAGATAACCTCATACGTTGAATTCATTCTGTCGAGAGCGTCCCGAATCGCCAACGAAAGCGGCATGAGGGATTGCTCTTCATTGTACAGCGGGACTACGACCGAAATATCAATCTTTTTGGGCGGTCTGTCATGAAACTGTCTTTGGACCTGGTCTTCATTTGTCTTTTGGTAATTTTCGCTCATCTCGCCGCCAGTTTTTCTACAAAAATACCCTTGAACCGACAAAAATGCAACGAAATAGAATCAATCCGAAACAGCTACTTCATCCGGCAGAAGGAATCGCCGGGAATTCTATAATCCTTGATTCCACAAGAAATTGATAATAAATTCTCCATTAGAAAATGCAAGTTAATTCTAAGTGCATGTTTAGTATTATCGAACCGTCAAGTATTGTTTAGGGATCGGCTGTTTTTGCGGATATTCATTATAAAAGGTTAGTTTGGAAATGAGTAAGGCATTAAAGCTCCTTGGATTGCTCTTCCTGCCTGTTGCTGTCATTGTCTTCGCGTTCGCGATTTTTCACGGGAGGACAAACAAGAACGGGAAGAACTTCTTCGTCAGGGAGTATGACGAACAGAACATTTACAGTTAATTAGTCTTCTGTCTGTCAAGGGTTCACAGATTACCGGATGTGGGACTATGGGTCGTTCACCGAGACGAGTGCGTGGAGTTTGCATGAAGTTGAGCGTGAAAGGGCCGATTTATTTTCCCGCTGCGTAGCCTGCCCGCGGCGGTGACAGATCATAGAAAGAGGTGGAGGGAGGTTCTGCAGTGCGGGCTTATCATTAAAGCCGCTTCTGAAAAACTGTCTGCCTCTTGGCTTCCATAAAACCAAGCTTCTGATAGAACCGGTGCGTTTCAGCCCTTACGACATTTGTCCGCACCCTCAATGACGCGTACTCCAACTCCTTTGCCCAGTCCTCGGCTCTCCGGACCAGGCTCTTTCCAATTCCCCTGCCTCTCTCAGATTCGTCTACCACGAGCCCGGTTATCTCAACACCATCCCCGGACTCGGTTGTCATCCTCGTGCTCACCTGAATCCAGCCTGCGACAAGCCCGTCCTTTTCCGCAACGAAAACCGCAGCCGTCGCATCTCTCATTGCTCTCTCAATCCTGCTGCGCACCGCCGCGGCCGTCGTTTCGTAGCCGAGTTGACGGCATAATCCGGTGACGGGTTCGGCGTCCGCGGCCATCGCGGGCCTGATAATAATGTCTGCCATTGAGTTGCCTCTCTATCGTCCTATGACTAACGTGATCGCGCTGCGAACCAGTTCCACCATCCCTGTGGCGGACGGGGGCGTACTCAGAGCAGCCGGTGAATACCGTGTGGGCATTCTCTGTGCAGAGCCGCCCATTTGATTATCTCTTTTCTTCCTGGCTCGTTGATTATATTTACTATTCACAGTCGGAAAAACAAACTTGCTGAGCGCGAAAGACATAACAATACAATTCGGGGAGAGGTATCTCTTTCACGATGTATCCTTTACGATCGGTGCCCACGACCGGGTCGGGCTAGTCGGCTCGAACGGTGCGGGCAAGTCGACCCTGCTCCGGATTCTGGCAGACATCTCCGAGCCGGACAGCGGCAGTATAAACAAAGCCCGATACGTTACCGTGGGTTACCTGCCGCAGGAGGGAATCGTTTCATCGGGCAAGACGCTCTATCACGAGGTAGAATACGCCTTCGAGAACGTCGTTCTTGTGAGGGATGAGATAGCCGAGGCACAAAGAAGGCTCGATGAATTACCTCCCTCGTCACCGGAATATCTCGACACGCTGGAGGTTTTCGGTGAGCTCCAGCATAAGCTGGAAGACCTTGACGCATTCCGCATGAAATCGAAGATCGAGCAGGTACTGATCGGCCTTGGCTTCTCAGAATCGGATTTTGCGCGTCAGACGGACGAGTTCAGCGGCGGATGGCAGATGCGAATTGAGATGGCCAAACTGCTCCTCAAGGAGCCTTCTGTGCTGCTTCTCGACGAACCTACCAACCACCTGGATATCGAATCACTTCAGTGGCTCGAGGAAAAACTGAAGGGATACAACGGCGCCGTCGTCATCGTCTCCCACGATAGAGCATTCCTCGACAACCT
>JAJYOS010000418.1 GCA_021796055.1 Bacteroidota bacterium | reverse complement strand
GTCAATGCGCACGAGTAGCAGCTTGAAGAATTGACTTGACATGAAGGTGGTTTCTTTTTATACTCCGCGTGTCAGGAAATGGGGGCTAAAGGGCATTGGGAATGAACCCTGAATAGCTCTGTTGGTAATCGAGTCACGGATTCCGTGCGGACATAATGACGGACTCAAGGAGGGAAGCTGAATGCTTGCGGAAAGGTGAAACTCCCGGCTCTCGCGCGGGTATTACCTCAAGATCATATCTGGCAGAGGAGTTCCGATGGCACGAAACCTCATGTAAACAGTGGCTTGCGGGAAGATCTTCGCCATTGACCTTATTCTTGTCCACCTAAGTGCATTACTGACGGAAAGGCTAAGCACAAATAGCTTTTCGCTGAGGCAGCCTGCTGAATAGGAAGTTCTCGAAATAAATTCTCTGGAGGTGATTTTATGAGGGAAATACTTCTGGGATTTTGGATTCTGATAAGCACTCTTTCGATCGTTGACGTTCGGGCTCAGGACTCAACAAGTTATTTTCCGCTTCATGTCGGTGATTTTTGGAGGTACAAAGGGGATGAGCAACCATGGTCTGGCAAAGAGGTAGCAGGCACTGCCATTATGAACGGCATTCATTACTTCGTTTGTCGATGGTATCCATTCTATCAAGGAATTGTAGCGGACGCAGTTGACGACACGGTCCGAATCGATAGCAGCGCTAACGTACTCTTCCTGAACCGAAGCAAAGAGCAGGTCCTTTATAAATTCAATTCAAGAGTCGGCGATAGTTGGGTTTACGATTATACCTTCAACAATGGTGATAGCACAACTCATGTAGTAACTCTTGAATCAGTCCTTGACAGTTTTCAAATAGTCGACGGCCCTGCATCAGGTATATACCACAACGTTTTTGTATTCTTTGATGATCAACCAGGGTTTATTGATGCCTGGTCATATAGCTACTTCGCTCCGGAGTTTGGGCTCATATATAAACAATGGCAGTTAGACCAACGAACAATGTATGGGGCAGTCATAGATGGCAAACTATACGGAGACACAACTACAACAGATGTAAGAATCATAGAAGCTACAGTTCCGAAGACTTTCAGACTTTTTCAAAACCACCCTAATCCATTCAACCCGACAACGACAATCCAATATCAATTATCTGCTCGAAGTCATGTCGATCTGTCCGTCTATGATGTTATAGGTAGAAAAGTAAGAGCACTGGACAGTGGATTCAAAAATCCGGGTACATACGAAGCAAAATTTGAAGGAGGTGATTTGCCCAGTGGAATTTATTTTTACCGCCTTGTGACGGGGGCGAAGGTCCTTGTCGGCAAGGCCATGCTAATTAAGTAATTGTCTGACTCTAAATTTAGGGGGGAATTGCCATGAAAGCGAAATTAATCCACGGGGTGATGGAAGGCTTTTGTTGCCGTTCTCATTGTTGCCCTGACTTGCTCATCAGGTTATGGGGAAATTGACCACACAAAGGATGACGTTAGTAATGTAAGTCTTCCGGCGAATACCGCGATGCTGAACACCACTCTAACGACAGGTGTATTGTTGGTACAATTCTCGGATTGGCAAACCAATGTCGATTCACGCGGCAGCGTAGGGTATGTTGACAATAACGGAGACCACAAACCTGATGTGGTGCAGTACAACAAGTATCGTTACATTAATTATTGGAATTTGATCTTCTCCGAAAACCAATACACGGGAACGGCACACCCTGATTATAATGATTATTACAACTACTCGCCACTTTGGAACGCCGGCAATCTGACCGTTTATGGCAGCCTACACGAATATTGGAAAGAGGTAAGCTATGGAAACCTGAATGTTGCGCCAGGTGCGACGCGACCCGGGGAAAGTGGAATTGTAAACGAAAGCGAGGGAAACGGGGTGATAACATGGATCACGCTAGATCACACAAAGGGTTACTACCTGTCCACTTATGGACAGAGCGCGAGCGCAGTAACAGCGATTGCAAGTGACGCAATCTCAAAAGCACAGCAACTTTATCAGATTGGCCAGCTTGATGTCAATGTCAACAACTTTCAGAGACTCATAATCCTGTTTGCCGGAATGCACGTGTATGGGGTTTCCACGATAGGATACTTTGGTAGTAATAGCATGTGGGTTATTGACGCAGAAAAATATGGAGATGATACCAGCCCTATCACTGGCACATTTCGTTATCTGTCGGTGATTGCCCACGAATTTGGTCATACGATTGGGTTTGGCGACTATCATGGGGTTTATCAGGGGAATTACGGAGTTGGGCATTACAGTATCATGGGACGTAATGACCCCTCGTTCAGGAATAGTCCGCCACATCTGGACCCGTTCAACAAACTGATGAAGGGCTGGGTTGGGAGCCTCATGGTAAACAACCCGAACTACAATCCACTTTCTAATCAATATCTTCCACCGGTCGAAGAGAAATACAATGGCGGACTACCTTATGTTGCTGTTATACCAATTAGTGGGACACCTGGTCAAAACGGCAACTGGCAACAGGGCGAATATTTTATTGTCGAAAACAGGAAGGTTGAAAACTTTGATCGGTTCCTAAATAACGGTGACGGTGGTTTTAAAGGAGGCTTCATAGTTTGGCACTACTCGAGCACGACTTCGCTGCATAATAGTTCGCCGCTCGAAGTCACGGAAGCAGACGGAAGATATGATTTAGCAAAACAGTTTGGCTCCGGGGACTACGGCACTCCGACGGATTTCTGGCCGGGCACCATCAGTAACGACGTTCTTTCTCCATGGTCTACCCCTAACTCGAAGTTCGGAAACGGAACAATGACCAACGCGGGCATGGAAGTAAGGTTTTACGATGTCAATACGGGAAGCTACAACGTCGACCTGTTCTACGCAGGCGTAGTAAATGCATCACCTTCTAAACCACAAAACTTCCGGATCACCAACACGACGGCCACACCAATAAACCTGGCATGGAACGCCAATCTTGAGCCTGACTTCTCCTCATACGAAATTCAGCGAAACGATCTGTCCTATCAGACGGGTTGGGTCTCTATTGGCACGACGACCTCTACGACACTCACGGACTATGAGTACATCTGGTCAGGCACGTGGGGAAACGACAGACTGCAGTACAAGGTCAGGGCAAAGGACACTCAGAACAAATATTCCGTTTTCAGTGATATCGCTTCTATTAATGCGGAGGGCAACTCAAATACCCGGCGTTCGGTTAACCCGGCGGCGGACGCCGTAATTACAGCAGAAGTTCCGGAAGAGAACTCTCTCTGCCAGAACTATCCTAACCCCTTTAATCCAACGACTCAGATCCGCTTCACTTTGTTGAAACCGCTTCACGTCAGGTTGATAGTTTACGACATGCTCGGCAGAGAAGTCGCAAGATTGGCCGACGAACAAATGTCCGAAGGCTACCATACCGTAACCTGGAATGCGAGCGGTTTGGCCAGCGGAGTCTACATCTACAGATTGTCAGCGGGCAATTTTATTCAGGCGAACAGGATGATCCTGATGAAGTAATCTCCACCAGGTGTCGTTCCATTCAAAAGCCCCGCGGTTTCGCGGGGCTTTCTGTATTCAGGGTAATGTCCCTAACTACGCGACACCGACGAAGAATATGCCGGTTTAATCGGCAATATTCAGCCGCGTGTGGTGTGAGCCGCGCGGCACCCTAGCCCGACACGACCTGCAGGTTGTTCACGACGCCGATCGCGTCGGTGCGAAAGCGTACCTGGCTGGCTAGATAGCCTCGCTCGCCCTGCGAGTTTACATATCCTTCAAGCATCACCTTATCGTTGTTGACGATGACATGGATCGGCGGATTGAGTTCCATACTGTACTGCCAGAACATCGGGTCGTCATAGATCAGCCGCGCCACTCTGTAACGGAGGTAACCGAAGTTCATTTCCATTTTCAGGTGGTTGACAATTTTAGTGACTCCGGGGACCTTCGCGGCTTCTGACTGATACTGTCCGACTTCCCAAGGGTTGTCGACCCAGCCGTGAAGCGTCACAACGCCGTTCTTCACGCCGACCGTGAGCCAGTCGAATACCGTATAGAATACGTGATTCTCGACCTGTTTCAGGACGGCGGCTGCCAGGACGCTGTCCGGCCTAATTGGCGCAGATACCGAGAGATTGTTCACAACCTTGTAATCGTCGCAGACGTTGTGCGCCTCTTTCACAGCTTCAGTGCGATCGTGAAGTGTGGGCACTGAGCCGGTCAGTGTTATCGCGCGGTTTGCCACACTGACGTTTATGTTATCGTTAGTGAGAATACCTTTTTTTGCCAGTTTGTATTCGACAAAAATTCTTACGGTGCTATCCGACTTCTTTTTATCCTCTGCCCGTGCGGGGACGGGCATGCTCGTAATCGCGAGCGCGATTATCGTTAGAAACGCGACAAGCGTCGGTGCTAAGCGATGCGTCTTCATGATTTTCTCCTCTTTTTTTGCCGCCCTTTTAATCAGTTTCTGCGCCACTCCCCGCGGCGGCGGTTTTGTACTATGATAGACGACTCGTAACTCACAAAGGTTAACCGGCGGTTTGTGACGACACGTCACAAACGTCGAGTATGAAAGAGAATTAATCTTCGCAGAAAAATGTCTTCGTGGGATTACGACGAGATCAGAAGAATGCCCTTACTTCCGCTGTCATCGTATGTATCGGTGTTCCGCCCGCCTCGCTCCGCCCGGAGTAATCGGCGTTCGCCTGTATGAAGGAGTTTATCCGGTATTGAAATCCCACTTCCCAGATGTATGTCTGCCCGGGGAGGAATCCCTGTGTGAGTTCAAAAGGCATGTAAACGTTCGGCTGCTGGTTGCTCATCGCCACCTCGTCTCGCTCCAGCTGCACCGTCATCCTCCCTTTCGTGAGAATTGAGTACGCCACTCGGAGGATCTGAGAGTTCATTGAGGCGGTGAGGTCCGCGCGCGCCGCGTCGACCGCCTTCGAGACGACGAGCTTGAACGAAGATTCCACGTTGATGTTCGGCCGGTACGAAAGCTCGGACGAAATGCTGTTCGAGCCGATCAGGTGTTCCCTGTCCGTGTATGTCGTGTAGACGTTGTCGTCGTTCCACGATAGATCGAGCTGCTCGTAGAAAGTGTCGGTCAGTTTTGTACGCAGCCTCATGCTCTGCTCGCGCCGATAGCCCTCCTCCGTCGCGATCGAATACTGGCTCAGCGATTTGTTCTGCAGATATCTTAAACGCAGCGAGAAATCGCGGTTGTTCTGAAGTATGTACACATCCTGCTGAAAGATCTGTGCCCCGCTTATGGTAAGGCTGTCGTTCAGGAACTTCGACAAACGCAGAAGATAGATGTCGCTGACATTGGAAGTCTGGTTGTTCTCGGCGATCTGCCACAATGTCACCGTCGAAATTGAACGGAGGGCAGCGTTAACGATGCTCCCGTCGTTCTTGACAAACTTGTCGGGCGTCAGGGCAATCCTCACGTTAGTCTTCAGGTCGACGACGGGATAGAGCGTAGTGGTCGGCCTCGTCAGGAGAACATAGTCCCCGTTGAAATTAACCTGCTGAAAATCGGCCGGGTTGGTTATGTCCACCTGACCGTTGTGGTTTCCGTCGACCCAAATATATTGTCCCTGTCCCGGCTGCACCTTCCAGAATATCTGCTCGAGCCTCGCCGCGCGTTCGGTCGTGACCTGGTAAAACAGGTTTGTCTCGACTCCGTGGTTCAGTGGGGAATAGTTGGTCTCCCACTTCGAAAGAATCGATTCGTTATCGGAATTGCCCAGATTCCGGAAGCTCTCGGTGTAACTCTTTTTCCGGTAAGTCAGGGTCAGGCTCGAGTTGAAGTCGTTCCATTCCGTCAGGCGCATCGAGAGCTGGTCGGTCACCGAATTGGATGACGGGAGCAATTCTCCGCCGATAATTCCGCTCTCGTTCCTGAAAAACATCTGGGCCGAAACGTCGATATTGTAAAACCTAGCCAGCGAGAGGCTCGGCCCGTACTGGAAGTATCGATAGGAATTTGTCCAGAGGGAGTCTGTTCCAGTGGTAGCCAGCCGGCGGTCCTCCGATTCAAACGCGAAGCCAGGCGTAAGCTTCCAGATTGTGAGCCCGACTGTGCCCTGCTGCCTGAACCATTTCCCGAAATTCGCGAACGTATTGTCCTTGCTGTCCACCAGCGTCGCCTGGTAATTAACTGAAGGTATCCAGCTCGAATCGGCTCCAAGGTTGAAGAAG
>JAJYOS010000417.1 GCA_021796055.1 Bacteroidota bacterium | reverse complement strand
CGCCGGCCCGGGCCGCTTCTATTGCCGGTTCAGAAATGAACATGGACAAAGAGGAAGGGTCTGTATTGAGATCGAAAGCCGTCGGCTCTTTCAAAGAGACTTTCAATAACGAGCCCGTATACAGAATAATTCAGCCGATACTCGCAACTGACGTTTGTAGTACCTGCCACAAAGCAAACACCGGTGATGTGATGGCCGTGGTAAGTCTAAGATATTCTCTGGCCGGCATGCAATCTGACATAGCCAGCCAGCGATTGGTCTCGATCATCTCGGTAATAATCGCCTTCTCCATATCGATGTATTTCATCAAGAGGAGAATCATCGCCGATCTGGATATTTCAATCAACGGGATATAAAAGTTGTCCGAAGGGGACTTGTCCGAGATCTCCGTCCTTCAAAGAGAGGACGAAATTGGAAAACTGAACTCATCCTTAAAGACCCTGCAGCAAAGCATGAAGGGGCGGTCGGAACTCGGAATGCATTTCGCCGAAGGGAATTTCGAAGAAGATGTGGCCTTGTTATCCGAAAGGGATATGCTGGGAAAGGCGTTCCAGACAATCAAAGAGAGCCTGAAGAATCTTGTTTCCGACGCGAAGCTGCTTTCACGGGCGTCGTCCGAAGGAAGGCTGGCCGAGAGGGCGGACGGCAACAAGCATGAGGGAGTATTCCGGGACATCATAATCGACTTCGACAATACTCTCGACGCTATTGTGCATCCGATAAATGAATCAGGCGAAATACTGGAAAGGATAGCTCAGGGAGATCTGACGGTTCGAATGGACGGTGAATACAAGGGTGATTACGCCAAACTCAAGAATAGTATAAACCTCCTTGCCGATTCATTCAGCCAGGCTGTAGGCCAAGTCGCCTCTGCCGTCGAAGCGACCGCAAGTGCCGCCAGTGAGATATCTTCGAGCACCGAACAGATGGCTGCGGGGGCGCAGGAGCAGAGTGCACAGGCTTCGGAGGTCGCGAGTGGCGTCGAAGAGATGGCCAAGACAATAGTCGAGACCACCAGGAACGTGTCGATCGCGGCAGAATCGGCAAAGAAGGCCGGGAGCATAGCGCAGGATGGCGGGAAGGTCGTGACGGAAACTATAAAAGGGATGAACTGGATTGCAGATGGAGTGAAGAACTCGGCGCAGACCGTACAGGCTCTCGGCAAAAGCAGCGACGAGATCGGCAAGATAATCCAGGTGATAGACGACATAGCCGATCAAACAAACCTCCTGGCATTGAACGCGGCAATAGAAGCGGCCCGGGCCGGCGAGTACGGGAGAGGCTTCGCGGTAGTCGCCGACGAAGTGAGAAAACTGGCGGAAAGGACGACCAAGGCTACTAAAGAGATTGCGGGTATGATAAAGCAAATACAAAAGGACACCTCGGTCGCGGTAGATTCGATGGAAGATGGTACGAAAGAGGTGGAAAAAGGAAAACTCCTGGCCGACAAGGCGGGCGAATCGCTGCAGCGCATCATCCAGGCGGCAGACGACATCGTAAACGTAATCACACAGGTAGCTGCGGCGAGCGAACAACAGTCCACTGCAGCCGAACAGATCAGCAGGAACATAGAAGCCATAAGCGAAGTGACTCACCAAAGTGCGGACGGAGTCCAGCAGATCGCCCGTACGTCAGAAGGCCTTAACGGCCTGACGATGAATCTCCAGGGCCTGATCGCGAGGTTCAAAGTAGATGGGCAAAAAAAGCCGCAGGGAGACTCACGTAATATCCCGCAATCGAGGGGGAACTACGCGGTCCGCTCGAACGGCAAGATTGTGAAGTCTTAGCATTGTCGGAGGAGGGACCGGGTTTCTCCTCTTACTTTCAGAAAGGAAAAAGCATGAATACAGAAGACATTCTAACGGAGACGAACGATACCCTGCTGCAGCTCGTCACATTCGCCGTGGGGAGCGAAAAATTCGGGATTGACATTCTGCATGTCGAAGAAATCATGAAGATGGTTCAGATCACAAGACTGCCCGGCTCTCCGGATGTGATCGAAGGTATTATCAACCTGCGCGGGAAGGTAATTCCCGTGATGGACATCAGAATGAAGATGCATCTTCCCAGGAAGGAATACGACAGCGACACGCGTATAATCGTTACAGAGACAAAAGGTGAGACTGTCGGGATGATCGTGGACTCTGTGGCCGAAGTATTGAGGATGCCTGCGAGTCTTACCGAGCCGCCCCCTGATACCATATCCGGTATCGACTCCAGATTCGTCAGCTCGATTGGAAAGCTTGAAAACAAGATGTTGATCCTGATTGATGTCGAACAACTCATGGGGAGCAGAGAGGAACTCGCGGCTCCTTGATCACCGGATAATACAGGCTTCTCAGGCAACACGGCATCCACTTCAGCAATGAGTTACGCCTTGTGCATTGCCTCTTGGGCGGTTTTCAGGAGCATGCTCGATGTGAACCTCGTATTTTTCTTTGGGCAGGTTTGCTTCTTCGACCCGGGCTTTCAGTCAATTCTGTCCGTTCTTTGGTCCCTCATCTCGTTCAACGTTTTCCTCGCGTCATAAGGCGCGATATAGGCTTCAAACTCCTCGTGAGAAATCTTGTCCACGAAACGAAGCATTACCTCCTCTACCTCGTTCATGCGGCTTTCAATTTTCTCACAAGGGTAATCATAACAATCCGCGCAGGTATTCATCCCCCTCTCGATCACACAAGAGCGTATCTGGCACGTCGGATCCGGAAGCCCGTTTGCCACGCACTCTTCTCCACGACACCCGTTGCAGTGAAGTTTTTCCGGCGGTATTTTCAGGCCGAAATATTTCGACCATGCCAATGCGACCCGCATCCGGTCGTCGTGGGAGCGATTGTTCGCAGCAAAAGCCCTGCAGGCGTCGCACCTGAAACCACATCTCGCAACAACTTGTCCCATATTCAGCCTCCCGTTCTATGGACAAATTTATTTCACCGACAAACCGAACAAGCACATATCCGGCGTTGTCAGTCTCAAACAGGATCGATTCTCACGCAGCCCACCGGCTCCGACATCACGAATAATATGCACAACGGAGGTCTATTTTGCGAATGCACACGAAGGTAATGCCGGACCAGGATATTCGACGTCACCGGCGAGATCTTCCGCCCCTTAACTGCTTTACCTTCCCCGCGTACTGCAAACCCTTCAACCCCGGATACCGCGGCTAAGATCACCGCAGCAGCCAACAGCCCTCCCGTTATGCTTCCGAAATTTCGTTTGCTCTCCTTCACCACCGTTTCCTCTCGCTTCAACTTTCGAGGATCACATCAGAATACGATTTGAATGACAGGCTCTTCGAGCCGCCCTTCAATATTCACCGATATGACATTGTCGGCATAATTGAACCGAACATTCGATCCATTCGCTCTCACAAGCCTCGGACGGCTTGCAGAATACGCCGCGAACGGGCCCGACTCCCCGATCCTGACAGTTACGATGTTGCCGTTCCGCTTCCACCCGTCAATCGTTCCAGGAGCATTATACTTGTCGATAAGACCGACCGGGGCGAAGCCGTCGACAATCGGGGAAATGTAATACAGCTTGTAACCGAATCTCCCGAGCTTCACCGGGATCGCCTGGTTCCTCCCGGCGACCAGACATGACTTC
Organism: Bacteroidota bacterium; assembly: GCA_021796055.1. Next base: position 2,600 of record JAJYOS010000417.1, on the reverse strand, counting down.
GAAAAGTATTCGCAGACAAAGAATCTTTTCCCTTCGATCCCGTGTACATCGGATGGTTTGAATGTGCCTGCAACAGAGTCGGTATCCGCTACGTTCCAGACGGCGATCAGACCTATTTTCCCGGACCTGCTGAATGCCTTAAACGGTTTCGGATCCTGGACTTGAAACAAGCAGTCTTCAGTCGGCCTGGCAGGTACGCTGGTGCGGATTATCCTGCCGTCCCGGTAGACCAGCGGAAACAGTACGTTGAACTTCTGCTCTCCTGGTTTGTCGGTCACGTAGACGGGGCCGTCGCTTATAGCACGCGCAATCGCGTGGAAGGTCGCATTGGGGTTGTAGCTCTCGAACTCGTCGTAATCCGGGTAGACCATCTCCCCGAACCAGAGTGAATTCGTGACGGCGCTCAGCACATGCACGGCAGCGTTTCCCCTCATCATGTTGTAGCTCTCGCCGGGCTCGTAGGGAAAATAATCCTCCTCGCCACGCGCGACTGCAGTGGAGCCGAAGTTGTAGTACGCATCGTTGCCCATATCCATGCAGTTTATGACGGTATTGCCGAAGTATTTTCGGACCGCCATGTTCAGCTGACTGTGAATTCTCTTTGCGAAATCGAATACAGGGAAGTTCCCTCTTGCCATATCGGGAACCGAAATCTGGTTGTCGACCTTGACGAAATCGACACCCTGAGATCTCAGGTATTCGTACCAATCATCGTAAAACATGGAAAGGGAATCCGAGTATGGAGAAATGAAATCGAAACTCAATACTTTTCCGTTCCGATTCTTTTCGGTCCATGAGAACATGGCATTCCTGAAGCGTCGTCCTAACGTGGAATTCGTGTCGATGCCGTTCCAGTAGCCGTCAATCGTGTGCCACACGCCCACGTATTTAATACCGTAGTCCTTCTTCAGTTCCCGTATCATCGGTTTGAATCCTTCCGGGAATTTTGACGGGATCGGCTCATAGCTCGACAAGGTTCCCCTGCCGTTGTTCTGCAGCCAGCCGTCGTCGATTATGATCCACGAAAGGGGAAACTTGTGATCATAAAATGACTTAGCTCCTTCGAGGACGAGCTTCGCACTCAGATTCTTACCGAGGTCCGATGCGTTCCAGGTGCACCATCCGAAGTAATCGAGAATCTTCGGATACTTTTTGTCGATGCGGAGATCATTTCCCCTTCCGATCATCGACAGGCCGTCATGGTACAGTTCCGACACGAGAGCATACGGGTCCTTCCCGAAGCCGACGGCGAGCATAGGTATTTCTGCTGCATGTGTGCCGCCGTAACCGCTTACGGCCTTTGCGCCTATTCCTTCGCCGCTCCTGCCCAGAGCGGATTCGTAACCTCCTCCGCTTAGCGGCATCGCGGCACCGTATGTACCGTCCTCGTATTGCCAGAGAAAGAACTGGACCCCGTGATCGGGAAAATCTCCGGTGTTTTCCACCTTCATCGGTTTTGTCCACGCGTTCCAGTCCTGCATGAACCAATAGCATATTCCCCGCTTGTAACCGGGAAAATTGTCGAAAAACAGCCCCATATAATCTGTTCCAGCCGGAGGCTTATTGCCGTGTGTGACCAGGAAGAGGCCAGTCACATTGTCGTGAACCAGCTTCTTCGATATTATGCCGAGACGCTCTCCGTTTCGGAACTGAAAGGCAAATGCCGCAACACCGGTCACCCTGCAGGTCGCTTCGGCAGAATCACCCGTGTTTTGAATCAGCGGCATGCCGCCGGTGAGCCGTACTTTACCGCCCCACACGATCTCAAGGCGGTTATTTGATACGTTCAGACTTACACCGGCCGGGTCACCGTTCCTCGTCATGGAATTACTGACACCGATGGGAAAAATCAGAACCAGCAGGTATGACAGGACTTTCTTCATTCGTTCACTCCGCACGTTTTAAATGCTGCAGCAGCCGGTAACTCGTCTGTCGGCTCGCCCAGTCGAGTACGCCGCTGCCCGGTCACCGTAACTCGTATTCCAGATAAGTCTTGTTCGATGTAAGATGCGAGGGGGCCGATCCCAGAAAAGGACTGATCCGCATCCGACCACTCTCCCGTCCAGCATCGCAAGGCAGTCGTACTGATTCTTCGCGCCAATGTGTCTGGTGTCTCCATGATGGCACATGCACTGTTCCTCTCATCCTCTGTCGGGTTTCGACGACTTATTATAAGGAATAGAGCATGATCAGGCAAACAAGGAAGGAAGTAATTGGGCTGGATGAGAATAAAAGGAGTCCCGGGCACTGAGCTTCGCGCCCGGTCGATTTGTCAGTGGTTCATGCGGTTAAACTGTTCATCAAAGTTGTTTCGTGAAGCCTCGACAAGGCTTTGCGCCTGGCCGACTGCATACTCGTACTGATTGTCGGACAGAGCCTTCATGGTTGCGGTCGCGACCTCAGACGGAGGGATTCCCCTGCAGGTCACGTTCCTTTGGGCACGCGTGCCCTTGTCGAGCTCGGTATCGACCGTCGGCGGAATGACTTCGAACACTTTCACCGGCGTGTTTTTCAGCTGATGCCTGAGCGAAATACTGAACGAATGCATCGCGGCCTTAGTCGCGCAATAGATTGGCATCATCGCAACCGGTCTTTCGCGT
>JAJYOS010000416.1 GCA_021796055.1 Bacteroidota bacterium | reverse complement strand
TCTCGGCCTTCGTTTCCACGTTGTCCCTTTACCCCTGACTCCTCGCCTTCGTTTCTCATTCTCGCCGCTCATCTCTTTCAATCTCTTCTCCACCAAGTAAAACACCGAATCCTTCGCGTACTCGCCCTTCACCCCAACTTTCGCCGCGGTCTTGCCCGTCAGTAGCTCGATTCCTTCCTCGATCTTCGCGACAGGGTAGATGTGAAACCTCTTCTCCTTAACCGCTTTTATTATCTCGTCACGGAGGACCAGGTCTTTCACGTTTCTCGTCGGTATGATCACTCCTTGATTTCCCGTTAGTCCCTTCGCCTTGCACACCTGGAAGAACCCTTCGATCTTCTGGTTCACTCCGCCGATCGGCTGTATGTCGCCCTTCTGGTTAACGCTTCCTGTTACGGCGATGCCCTGTCTGATCGGCAGGTTGCTCAGGCTCGAGAGTATCGCGTAAAGCTCGGTGGACGATGCGCTGTCGCCGTCGACACCGCTGTACGACTGTTCGAAAGCGATGCTGGCTGAAAGTGAAAGCGGCTTCTCCTTCGCGAATTTCTCGCGAAGGTATCCCGACAATGTGGCGACTCCTTTGTCGTGCAACTTACCTGAGAGATTCGATTCCCGCTCGATGCTCGTGATGCCAGCCTTTCCCGCTCCGACCGCTGCGGTTATCCTCGTCGGCCTTCCGAACGAATAGTAGCCGATGTCGTAGACCGACAGCCCGTTCACCTGTCCGACCCGCTCGCCTGTCGTGTCGATCATCAGCACGTCCTGCTCGATCATCTCCTGTACCTTATCCTCGTAAAGGTTGTTCCTCTCGATGAGCGAGTCGAGACTCTTCAGGACGTCCTCGCGGTTGACGAACTTGTGGCTGTTCTTCGACGCCCAGAAACTCGCTTCGCGCAGGAGGTCTGCTATGTCGCTAAATCTGGTCCAGAGTTTGTCCTGCCTTCCGGCGCGCCTTGCCGCGTACTCGATCACCGCTGCCACTCCCGACCTGTCGAAGTGCATCAGGTTCTCGACCTTGCATATTCGGGCGATGAACCTGGCGTACTCTTCGATCTTCTTATCGTCGCGCCTCGCCTCGCGGTCGAAGTCGGCCTTCACCTTGAATATCTTCTTGAAATCTTCCTCCGATTCGTAGAGGATATCGTAGATGTACGGATCGCCAATGAGTATGACTTTGACGTTTATGTCGATAGGCGCGGGCTTCAGTGCCATCGAACTTATCTGGAAGAAAGTCTCGAGCGGTTGAATTTCCAGCTTCCTGTAAATGAGCGTTCTCTTCAGGGCCTTCCAAACTCCCGGCTCCGTCAATGCGTCGATGGCGTTCATCACCAAATAACCGCCGTCCGCGCGGAGGAGCGCTCCGCCCTTTATCTTTGTGTGATCGGTCTGAAAGAATCCTCTCACGTCGACTGTCCGCTCGATCGTGCCGAAGAGATTTGTATAAGTCGGGCTCGTCTCGATCACGACTGGGCAGGGCTCTCTGTCGGTATTATCCTGTATAACGTTCACCCGGTAGACTATAAATGGATCGCTGTCCGATTTTCCCTGAGAGACGAGGGCGCCGTCGGCATCCTGCTCCTCGGCCTTCTTAAATATCTGGATATTGTTCAGCGTGTATTCCTGTATCGACTTGAGAAACTCTAAGACAGTCTCCTGAGTCTTGTAACGGCCCGCGAGCTCTTCGAAAATCAGTCCCACAACACTGGAGACCGCCTGGCGTTCCATCTCCTCTACTTTCTTCAGCATCTCGTTCGCCAGAGCTGAACCTTTCCTCGCTACAGAAGAAAATTCCTTCTTTAATTCCTGAAGCTTCTGGTCTGCTTCCGCGAACTCCTTGACCGGGACTTTCCCCTCGCTAGCCAGCTGTTCCAGCTCCTCGATCGGGATCGGCTTTCCCTGGAAAACGGGAAATACCTGCGGCTGGGTCATGGGGCCTACCTGCACAGGGACCAGCGCGAAGCCTTCACTTTCTATCTTCTTCTGGAATTCCATCAGCAGCGCCTTCTCGCGCTTCTCGTAAGACTCTACGATTTTTCCCCTTGCCTCAGTGTATGCCTCACCCGTCAGGAGCTCCGGGATTTTCCGCCTCAGGTAGCGGACCGTCGCGTCGAGGTCTTCCTTGAACTTCTGACCGTAGCCCCGCCCAAATTCGATGAGCCGCGGATTGTCCGGCTCCTTGATGTTGTAGACGAAGCATCGGTCCGGTGAAGGGGTACACTCCACGGTAATTTCCTCGAGGAGACGTTTGATCGTCGTGAGCCTTCCTGTGCCGGCGATCCCGCTGACGAAAACGTTGTAGCCCGGGCTCTTGATCTCGACTCCGAACTGCAGCGCTTTCACCGCGCGTTCCTGTCCGATGATTGAGTCGATCGGCTCGAGTTCCGCGGTAGAATTGAATTTAAGCTCGTTCTCCGGACAGCGCCAGGTAAGCTCGTCCGGCGTGAGTTCATGAATTGAAGTTTTGTCGGCGGATTTTGTCTTCTGGGTCTTCAAGTTCGGTCCTGCCTTTTTCCAAATTTATTCGGGCGCCACGTCAAAGACAATGATTCGACACAATCCGGTTCGCGTCAAAGCCAAATTACCGAGGTACAGAGAATTAATCCTCTGTGTGGACCTTCTCGTGTCCCTCCCATGTAATAATCTTGGCTTGAGGCGATAATATTACACCGGGATCCACAGAGAAGGGAAAGAGATGCACAGAGAAAAGATTTCCCATGTTTCTGTATCTTCTCTGAGTTTAGGTTGGGCCGTCGGAAGTTGACATTCATGGTTCAATTTCAAAAGTTTCATGGCAACTTTTTTCCTGCTCGCGGGTTATGTAAGAGTCGCCGGTGTGACGGTGATTGAGTGCCGGAACCGATGGACCTACGACGATGATTCGAGCCAAAACTTATTGAGGGGAATAGTGAGCGATCCTGAGAAGATCGGAGAATTCGAAGCGGTCTACAACAAGCATAAGGCCGGCATCTACAATTTCTGCCGCCGGATGCTCAACGACGGCGACGAAGCGAAAGATGTTGTTCAGGATGTTTTCATGAAGTTCTTTGAAAGCCCGGTGAGCTTTGACGGCGAAATGCCGGTGAAGGTGTGGCTGTACAGGTCGGCGAGGAACAGGTGCCTCAACATCATTCGTGACAACGGGAAGTTTTCACGTATAGTTGAGAATGATGTTCAAATTCCGGGAACAAATTCCGCTGACGCCGGTCTTCACGATGAGTCGGCCATGATTGGCCGGGTTCTTGAAAGCCTCGCTGCGGATTACCGGGAAATCCTGATACTTCGCGAATGGGACGATTTGAGTTATGAAGAAATTGCCCGGACACTCGACACGACGGTGAGCGCCGTGAAATCGAATTTGTTCAAGGCGAGGAAACGAGCTGGGGAAGTTTACAGGAAGTTATTCGGAGATTGAAGATATGAATTGCGATCACGTACAGGAGAAGCTGAGCGCTTTCCTCGACAGGGAAGAAAGCCTTGACGATGTGGATGAAGTGCTCTCTCATCTTTACGGCTGCGAAGGATGCAAGAGCTTCTTTTCTTCCGCGATAAAATTGCGATTGTTAGCGGGGGAAGATAAGATAGCGCCTCCGCCGGAGTTGGATGACTCCGTGCTCAGCGATTTGAAGAGGAAAAAGAGGGCAAACCCTTTGAGCTATCGTTTGAAGCTGCCCGTTTATCTCGTATCCGCAGCGGCAGTGGTTTTGCTCGTCCTCTCCTTCGCGTTCGGCTACATGATGCAGGCAACCGATCATCGCGCGGAGATAGACAGGATAATGAAGTCGGAACCGGCCCAGGTCGTCTACGGAATGCCGGCGCAGGTAGTTTATCCGGTTTCGCTTCACGAGGAAAAAGGAGCAATAAGATGAAAACGAAAAGGAATGTCATCGTCGCTCTCACGATCTTGCTGGTCCCAGCCGCACTGTTGACCGCTCAGCCCGGACCTAATGTGCTTCCCAAATACAGTGTTCCTGCAGACACTTCGGCTCCGCCGCCGGATTTCGTGCCTGTCGAAAAGGAGCCCGTGATAATAAAGCAGGCCGTTCCAGAATACCCGGAGCTCGCGCAAAAAGCTGATGTCGAGGGGGATGTGGTAGTGAAAGTCTGGGTTGGTAAAAACGGAATCCCCCGGCAAGCGATAGTTCTGCGGTTCAGTGCGAATGCGAAGGATTCATCATCTCAACTTGTCAAAGGAAAGGGGGGAACGGCTTTCGTTTTGAACCACGGAGTCGAGGTTCCCGTCACAATTTTCAAGCAACCTGCTATCGATGCGGCAATGAAATACCGGTTCACACCGGCGATCATGAACGGGCATCCCGTCGCGGTCTGGGTGGTCATCCCATTCACGTTCAAGCTCAACCCGCATAATGAGAATAAGTCCGGCAGCTCTGCGGAAGTTAAGAACACGGGAGCCGGAGCGGCGACTGGAACAGAAGCCATGAAAGCGGCTCGGCTCAGTGAGCTGATCTCTCGATACAATCTTGGAATGTACCACGAACGCAGGAAAGAGAATCGAGATGCAGTAGAGGAATATCAGCTCTTTCTCCGGGATGCCGAAGGCATGAAGGTCAATCTGAACGAGATGGTGAGGCACGCGAAGGAGTATGTTCAGGCGCACTCGAAGGCGCTGAAGAAACAGAGGTAGACTGACATTGCAGTGACTGGGACCGTCGAGGTAAGTTGGAAGCCCCGCCGGCCCCGTCCGAATTTGACTTCGCACTTGGATGAATTATCGGGGGAGTAAGACCGGACTCTTCATCCAGATGATGCCTGCAACCCCCAATCTCTTTCCGATCAAGGAGGCTTCGTTATGAAGATTATCGGACTCCTGATTCTCCTGTCGGCTTCGCCTCTCCTTGCGGCGAAATCCAGCGACAGCCTCTCGGCTTTCGTCCCGGATTCATCTTTCCACCTTGATAGACAGGAAATACAAAGGGTGATCCGCTCGCGTCCGCGCATCGAACCGGATAGAATGGTGGTTGGAAACATGAAGTTCTTCACAAGAATTGTCCCGGTGAATCCGATGATCGATCCGGGAATGATCAAGAAAATCCCAAAGACGGGTCTATCCGACAGCATGCGGGTTGTTCCGCTCAATCCAGGAGGGAACTTCATACATCCGCGTTGAAGCCCCCAATAAAAAGCACGAAGCCTGCCGGAGGGGGTGGCAGGCTTCGCTTCTGCTGTTGTTTACCCGGAGTTGCCGGAAACATCTATTTGGAAATCGTCACTCAGTTGTCCTGGCCGTTGCGATGCTGTTCCTGTTCGTGCTCGCAGCGTCCGTCGCCGAACGACGCGCGTATCGCCTGCTGAATTCTAAGCTGGTTCTGGAACGACATATCGGTCGGGTCGAGTGTCGCGCCGGTGCTTGGATCTGTGAACCATGATCCCATGTTGAAGTTCAGGGCCACTTTTATTGAGCTCGTGGAATTTGCTATCGTGATGTTTCCAGGAACCTTGAATTCCACGCTCTGATTATCCTTGAATTCGAAAGGCACCCAGCTCGAGTCTTTATAGATTGAGCCCCAAACGACTATGCTATAGTTCTGGACCGACGTGTCGGGGGGCATGATCCCATTATTGAAATGCTCGCTGTCGTGGTAAGATTCGCCGCGATCGAGTCTCTTGATGGCGAACTTGATTCCCGTGTACGTACCGGCGGGAAGCGTTTGGCTGGCGAAATTGATCGCGACTGTATCACGAACGTGAATCACAAATGGTCCGCGGAAAATGACGCTTGGATCGCTCGCGTTGATGTAGAGAAGCGGGCTATCACCTGTTGTGTCTACTTGAACAGAATCGATGTTGCTTTCGAACTTAATTCCAGCGAGAACTACGACCGCACTGTCGATTCTGATCGGCGTAACGGCATCGACTGTGTTTAAATTACCCGAACTCGTGGCCATTAGCGGATTTGTGAAAGAGACGGACATCGTCACGTTGCCCGATGTGGCGGATGAGGAAAGCGGATTCGTGGTTCTCGTGCACCCGGCCAGTAGCAGGGAAAAGATTAACAAACCTAGACTAGTGCGCGCAAACATAATATCTCCTTTTTCTAATCTATTACTCATTAACCGTGCCATGAATTTTGTGGCTAACACGAACGGTTTTATCGGCAGGCTCTCAATCGGCATGCAACAATTGCCACCAAGTGTGCACAAATTGCATCTGACTAGAAGCGAGAGTCACCGGTAAAGTGTTTCGAGCGTTTCGCGGTTGAAAGAGAGTAAGTTAGAAGAGAACGC
>JAJYOS010000415.1 GCA_021796055.1 Bacteroidota bacterium | reverse complement strand
CTTAAGAAATTTGACGAATGGGAAGAATTTCTATTCCTGCGCAGCGGGAAGGGGCTATGTAGCGGTGGGAGCGAACGGTGACATTTTCCCCTGTCATCGCTTTGTCAATAGTACTTACAGGATGGGAAATGTTATGGCGGGAACCTTCGACCGACGGTGGGAAAAAGAAATACACGTGAATACAAACGTGTTTTCTCGGGTTCCTTGCAATTCGTGTTGGGCAAGGTTTCTTTGTGGCGGGGATTGCATCGCAGTGAGCGAAGATTATTACAAAGACGTGACTACTCCTAATCCCATGAGATGTGAATTGATTAAGCACGTTATTGAAACAGCAATCATGGTGTATTCAAGTATCGCTAAGTCAAGTAAACCGGAAATCGAAAACCTTTATCATTTTTACAAAAGGGGAAGAAAGGAAATACCAACTGAGCGCCAAATATGACAAATGAAAATTGTGTGAGAGGACGATTGAATAATGAAACACACCGACAAGATATCTCGAAAGGTCCGTGGCACTGAGTGTCGAGGGCCACGTGCAATTGCAGTAACCATTTATATCCGGCCCACGCTTGTGTTGGTGGTGACACCGTCAGGGATTCATGAAGTGTGCAGGTTTCGTTTTCGGTTTCCGTTTATTAATCATGTTGTAGATCCGCAGGGATGAACCACTATCCAAAAATGACCAACAAAAAAGTTGGGTTACGAAAGGAGGTGAAGGTATGAAACGCATTGAATTGTTAAATGATGACGTAAGTTATCTTGAGACATTCACAACGACACCGTGCTGCAACACTTGTAATAGTGATACTGGTGGTGGCGGCGGTTGCACATGCCAAACGTACGTCTGTGGAGCTGCTAACGTTTCCTGCAGCTGCGGTAACGTTGGCTTAGCATGCGACACATGCAACATATGCCAGGGATGCGAATGCGGCTATATCAATTTCGGATAAAGTAACGACATTCGAATCCAACCTTGCGGATCTGCTTATTCAAAAATGAACTTCAAAGGTGTATGCAGGATCTTACGGGTTCTACTGTGAAACGCGTAATACACGTGATCAACCCCTCAATATCTTATAAGACCACGGAGGAATACAGAATTCTCGGATTGCTCTTTTCATATCTCTTTAGCGGCGGAATGTTCGTCGTTTCCATTTTGTTTTTTCTGAATCCAGGGTTATGTAAAGGAGCAAGTCATGTTCTCAGTGGTAGAGTGATCGATGCCACGACAAATCAGAGTTTGGTCTATGCAACCGTTACAGTTCAGAATTTCAAGAAAGTGATTCAAACAAATGAGAGAGGTGAGTTTAGAATTTCCTTACCTGATGAAGAAGTTACACTGTTGGTCTCGTATATCGGCTACCGGACAGAAAGGCTCGACGTTCACAAAAACGATTCTACCGTAGTTGTTAAACTGACCCCTGTTGGGTTCTTGCTTCAGGAGGTAAGCGTTTATGCAGAGCAAGCAAACCCCAGAAGAATAAGCTCGGCTGAAATCAAAAACCAACAGATTAGAGATCTAGCAGGTTTGACGAAAGATCCTCTACGTGCAGTGCAGTTATTGCCCGGGGTAAGCGTTGACAACGAAGTAAGCAATAAGATAAATGTGCGCGGAGGGACATCCGACGAGAACCTGATTTTGATAAACGGAGTCGAGGTTTATAACCCGGATCATTTAAAAGAACTGGCAGGTGGGAGCATGTCGATTTTTAACATTGACATGGTTAAGAGTATCGATTTCAGTTCGGGAGGGTTCAGCGTCAAATACGGAGATGCTCTGAGCTCCATGATGAAGATTGATTACAAAGACGGTGACAGGAACAATTACCAAGGTAAGGTCGATCTGAGCTTAATAGATTTCTCGGTTTTGGTTGAGGGACCTGTTAGCCGCAACGGTTCGTTTATCATAGGTGTTAGGCAAAGTTACCTTGACTATCTGATGCGAATGTTAAGCGTCTCTTCTGCTATAAGTTTGGACTACTACGATGTTCAAGGACAGATGGACTACAATCTGAGCGACTTAAACAAGCTGAAGGTAGATGTGATTTTCTCAAGAGACAACGCTAACCAATCTCCTTCAAATAGCTATAGCCGGTTGGGGTACTACTGGAACTATTATGGACAGCAGACGCTCGTATCTCAGACCACCGTACACAATTCCAGCTTCCTTGCAAATTATACGAATTCTTTGGTGTCGATCAGGTCCAGCAATATGCTGTCGGACAAATTGCTTTCCCTGACTACGGCCTCATATTACAATGAAGTCGAACATGAGCACGCGATTCTGATGGATAGCACCAGCCTCACATACAGCGGATTCCCCCAATTTTGGTCATACCAATCAAATAATAGAAACTTGATCGATGACCTCTCGATAAAAACGATCTGTCTTGACCAGGACTTGAATTTCCAATCGTCACAATTTCTCGATTTCGACGGGGGATTCACCCTAAAGAAAATACTGTATGACGACGCGCCGAATATGCACGGAGTCCAGATACTGGCCACAAACGTGACGCTTTTCCCCGATACAACAACCATGCTTTATCCTCCCGATCCGACATATAACGACACCGTGATAACAAATGCTTCGACATACAGTTTAGCAGCGTACTTTCAACAAACGTCGCAGATAGGAAGCAATCTAATGTTTAATGCAGGAATAAGGTTAGATTACTTCGACATGGACAAAGAAACTAGGTTTGCGCCGCGAACAAGTTTGTCGTACGCCGGGCCATTCGGAGTTACAATCCGTGCTGCGTGGGGGATCTATTATGAACCTCCCACATACAAACAACTAAGGTCCTCAGTCGCCTCTGATACTAACACGGCCTTCGAAAAAGCAGTGCAGTACATCCTGGGATTTGAAAAGAAAATTGAAGGAGGTATGGATCTCAGATGCGAGTTCTACTATAAAGATTATTCGAGCATGATTCCAACGATCAGACTTTCGGACGGTGAATTGGCATACGGCACGAGGCAAAATGACGCCAAGGGATATGCGACAGGTATGGATCTAATGTACAACGAAACATTGGGCAACACAGATTTGTTGTTGAGCTACAGTTATTTGGTTGCGCGAGAAAAATTGCTCGACAGCAAAGAAGGTTATTATCCGCGGTACACAGATCAAACACACACTCTTTCCCTTGCCGTGATTTCTGATTTGGGAAACAAATGGTCTTTGGACGTTAGATTCTTCTATGGAAGCGGCTATGCATACACTCCCTATGTGAGCCATTATGATTCAACTGCAATGATGTACTTGTGGGTTGCGGGGAATAAAAATGCCAGCCATTACCCCCCGTATGAAAGAGTTGATTTAAAAATTGCAAAAGGCTATTCTCTGTTCCATAAGCCGCTACAAATCTATCTTGATGTGATGAACCTGTTCAACAGGCGCAACGTTCTGTCGTACACTTACACCTATGACGCCAACGGGAGGCCAATGAGAAGGGCTAACTTGCTTTACGGCCTAATTCCTACGCTAGGTGTGAGTTATTCCTTCTAGGAGTGGATAATGTTTTTTGAATATGTATTGGACGGTAAACAGCTGGGAAAAATCAGAAACTTCGTCAAATTTCTTAAGGACAGGAAAAGAGACTTTCTTCTGGCTGGTTTCTTTATGCTCTTTTCCCTATTGCTCACTCTTCCAATGCCATGGCTAAGCATGTTGGTTGTGGACAAAGCACTAGCCGCTAGAGATGCTAAGTTGTTCTTCGTTTTGATCGCTGCTTGGGCAGCAATTATCCTCCTTAAGACCTTCTCGAGCTTTATCCAGAATTTCTTCCTTAACAATTTCCAATTGTATTCAGTGCTATCCCTCCGCGCCAGAATGTTCAATCATTTGTTGCATGTTCCACTTAGTTACTACTCGGATAAGCAAACTGGGTACCTCATTTCTCGAGTTTCTCAAGACGTCGAAGACGCAGTTTCAATATTGGGGACTTCATCGTTGAACGTGGTACAGAGCTTATTGAGTTTGATTTTCGGGATAACTCTGATTTTCCTGATCAATGGAACGCTGGCCGCAATCGCTCTTGCAATCATTCCGTTCTACCTGGTCAGCCAGAAATTGTTTAACTACAAAATAAGGAAAGTGAATAATGCAAGGAAAGAGGAATGGTCAAAGGTAGGCGGATTCTTACAAGAAATGCTCAGCGGGGTTATGAGCATCAAGGCCTATCGAAAAGAGGACTACGAAATCACAAGATTCAATGATAAGTCAATTGCTGCGATTGAACTTACGAAGAAGAATTGGCTCCTATCCACTTATGCTGGTTCAGCCAACGGATTTGTTCAAAGCCTCGCACCGATAGCGATTCTTTCAATCGCGGGGTATTTCATAATCACGGGAAGGATGACAACCGGTCAATTGGTCGGATTCGTGGGATACTTAAGTCTGCTGTACAGCCCTTCGACTCAGCTCTTTGGATATCTGACTAATCTTCAGTCAGCCATCGTCTCGATTGATAGAATATATGACATACTGGATCAACAAGCTGAGGGCGACCCAGGCCATCTTCTGACTGTAGGCGCAACTGATAAGTTCAAAGGGGACGTACTCTTTCAGGATGTTAGTTTCTGCTATCGAGGAGAAGATGCCAACTTTCGAATAGCACATCTCAGCCTGCACATTGGGCCCGGCGACAGAATCGGGATAGTTGGCAGAACCGGGTCTGGCAAGACGACTTTGGGCTACCTGCTATTGAGGTTGTACGAGCCACAAGGCGGGAGGATCTGTCTTGATGGTAAAGATATACGGGAATATTCTCTCACTGATCTTAGGAGGTTAATAGGGATAGTGCCCCAGGAGACGTATGTTTTCAGTGGAACTATAGCTGAAAACATCAGGTATGCGAATCTTGAAGCCAGCGACGAAGAAATGCGCGAAGCTGCCAGAGCGTCATATGCAGACAATTTTATCCGCAACCTGCCCGATGGCTATAACACCATAGTGGGCGAGAGAGGCTTTCAACTGTCTGGCGGACAGAAACAAATGATTTCGATTGCGAGGGTTTTTTTGCTCGATCCGAAGATACTTGTACTGGATGAAGCTACATCATCAATTGATCTCCAGTCTGAAAGCCTGATCAGGGATGCCACAGAAAAAATCATGGAGAACAAAACCACGATAATTATCAGTCACCGACTATCGTCCATAACGAGTGTTGACAAGATGGTATTAATGGACAACGGAAAGATCATAGTTAGCGGAAAGCATGATGAATTGTATAACTTCAACAAACAATACACGGACCTTTATGAGGGAAGCTTATCTTGAATGGTTTGTGTGCTTCACAATCGATTAATCTATCAAGATGTTGGAGCCATACTCGGCTCAAGATAGGAAGATGAAATCATGGAAGAAGGAATTAGACATCACACCGTTCTGATCTTAGCTTGCCTGTTTCTTGGAGGTTGCAGCATTACCGTTGATAACAGCAGTCCGTCAGCAGAATACAGCGAAAGCTTCCAATACTCCCAATCCGATTCATCATTCAAGGATCCGTCAACAATCTTAATGGGACGGTCGAAATTGTCGGCGTTGACTCTTTGAACAGCATCCAGCTGACGGCGGTAAAGAAAATTAAAGATGTAACCACCGCCTAAGCAGAAGACCACATAGGCGACATCAGCATCGAAATTGATTCTACGGGAAACACTTTCTCGATAATCACGCGGCAACCGAACAACGCGGGGGATAGAAGCTACGAGGTAGACTACGAAATCCGAGTTCCCTGAGCGTAATGATCGCCATCGTGAACGGTGCAGCTACAGTGACAAACATCAGGAATGATGCCAATGTTTAGACGGTCAACGGTACGGTTAATGCGACAGGCATTGTAGGTGATCTCAAGGCAAACGTCCAAAACGGGGATATCAATGCCGGAATGGTTTTGGTCCGAGAAATAATCTCCCTCTCCCGATAAGATTGGGATTCACCCCGTCCATCTGCTGAAAGTTTCGTTGTACGCCTCTTTGTCTCAATGCGCCATGTTCCATGGCTACGCACAAACGAGGGGTTTTTCTCGGATTGCTCGAACGAGTCCCTTCGGGACTGCCAGCATCTTCGTTCGCAGAAAAAAGGACACCTTTCTTCGTCTCGGAAAGGGACACGCTGCAAGGGGTGAAAATTTTGAAGATAGCGGATAGACAAGTTAAGTACAGCTACAACAAGAAGGATACAATCTGGACGGTAGCCAGATAAACTAAAGCGTCGTGCGTCTCCTTCACCTGCTGTATGTAACCA
>JAJYOS010000414.1 GCA_021796055.1 Bacteroidota bacterium | reverse complement strand
TTTCCTGCTGTGGCGACTTTCATGAGAGATCTTCGGTACACGTCGAAGGCAGGTGCCGAGACCAGGCTAATCCCTCCGTGGAGTATGCTGAGATACGGATTCGCCACCGTCTTTTTCCAATCGTATCCTACCACGGTTCCGAAACCCTGACACTGGGGACAGGCGCCGTAGGGGTTGTTGAACGAAAAGAGGCGCGGTTCAGGCTCAAGGTACGCCGTGCCGCAGTTTGAGCATTCGAAGCTGCTCGAGAAGCGCCGGGTCTTTCCGCCGTCTGCATCCACGACGTAAATACTTCCCGAGCCGTTTAGAAATCCCTGCTCGCACGCTTCGATGACGCGCTCGTCGGAGCCTTCAGATCCCGCGACAATCCTGTCGGCTAAAACAAGAAACTCACCAGCGGAGGGCGGCGCCGAAAGATTTGAATCGATTATGACGGAGGGATTGTCAAGTTCGGCAAACCGGTAGAAACCCCGACGCTTGAGATCCGGAAGCGTTCTTGCGGCATCACCTGTTTTCGCATTGAAAAAGATGTATAACCTCTTGCCTTTAAGGGAGTTATTAATTTCCTTCAGAATAGATTGTGGCGAGTATCTAAAGATCGGGATATGGCATCGGGTGCAGAATACCGTCCCTGCGCGACCGAAGAGGAGCCGGAGGTAGTCGTAGATCTCGGTCATCGTCGAGACAGTCGACCTGGGATTTCTGGTCATGCGCCTTTGTTAAATCGCGACAGTCGGCGATATACCTTTGATCGAGTCGAGGTCCGGCTTCTCCATACGTTCAAGGAATTGCCTGACGTAAGATGAAAGGCTCTCTATGTATCTCCTCTGACCTTCCGCATAGATAGTGTCAAAGGCAAGGCTCGACTTCCCACTGCCGGAGGGACCGGTGATGACGGTGATTTTCCCCTTGGGTATGGTGACATCGATATTCTTGAGATTGTGAGTGCGCACCCCCTTGAGGATGAGAAAATCCCGTTCACCCAATCCCTGCTGTTTTGTATCAAGTTTAGACGAGGCGATTTTGGTCAATACTTTCTTTCAGGTTTTTAATTAGGTAAGAAACAATTTAACACACCATTAACAATCTTTCCTGAGCCAGCGTTTCCCCCTGCGTCACGTTCCGACGGAACATGGTGGTGGGCTATCTTAAGATTTTTGCACACGAATACATTGAAAAAGGCACGGATTCTCACTGATGCATCGATTAATAATAATTTGATCCGTGGTTGGCTTGTTTTTTCCCGTGTTATCTGTGTGCCAATGTTTCGATTGAAAATAGTCCACTGCCCGGAACGTCCGAAACTTGAACGACATAGGCGCAAAAAGTATATTTTTAAGGTGAAATTAAGAACACCGGCTTTATCGCTGCGGACCAGATTGACAGCCGTGGTCGTGCTGATTCTTTTTGCTGCCGGCATCCTTATTACCTATTTTAATTCGATCGCGACCGAGAGAATGCTTTTCCGCGACGCTCAAAACAGCGCGCAGTTTATTGCGGCAGAATTCAACGTCGCGACCACGGCCTCTCCCAAGGTTGACGCTTCGAGCCTCCGCGCGAATGCAAGGTTAGCGCTAAGGCTACTTCCGGAGTCCGAGTTTATTGGTTTCTTCAAGAAAGTGACCACGGATTCGATGGCCCTGGTAGCGTTTGCCGGGAGGCAGCCAGGAGGCCAGGAGTTCGCATACATCAAACGGATGCTTGGCGGCGATACCGCAGCTGAGGGTACTGTCTCTTCCATTCGATACGGGAACTCCCTTTTCTCCTTTTCAATGCTCCTTCACGCCAACGGCCAGGTCTGGGGGTACGCGCTGACTGAAATTACCCTCAGCAGAGTACGTGAGACAGTGCGGAGAAATCAGGCAACCGGTGCCGGGATCACACTTGCGGTAAGCATCTTCGCGTCGGTGCTCCTTCTCCTTGCGATGCGTGTGACATTCCTGCGGCCCTTCGACGAACTCGCGACGGCGATGCGGTACGCCTCCCGGGGACACATGGATTCGCGCCTATCGCTCACGTCAGGGACGGAATTCAGGACACTCTCCTCCATCTACAACGAAATGATGCGTGAGCTTCAGAAGGCGCAGGAAATTACGAGGTCAGAAGTCAAGCGCCAGGAAGAATATGCCTCGACGTTGCAGAAGGACATCGAGGTGGCGACGGATAATCTGCGGCAAAAGAGTGACGAGATAATATCAATGCAGGAGAAGCTTCGCTTGTTCGAATCGCAGGCGGCGCTCGGCAAAGTGGCATCCAAGCTGGCTCACGAACTCGGAAGCCCGCTCAACGCGATTTACACATCGGTCCAGCTCCTGCTCGAGAACGACATCCCGGAAATGGAAAGAAACAAACTCAAAGTGATAGAGCGGCAGGTCGAGACCATGATAGGGATCATCAACCGTTCACTGCAGGCGAGAAAAATAGCCATGCCTTCGAAGCAGCGGATCAATCTGAAGAACCTCATCGAAGAGATCAAGCTTGTCATGGAGCAGAGGATGAGGGATAAATCGATCAAGCTCGAAGTGAAACTCGAAAACCCGCTGGCGGATATTGAAGCAGACCCCGTCCAGATCCAACAGGTGCTGATAAACCTTCTTAACAACTCCATGGACGCCATTGAAGCCCGAAAGGATGCCACAACGCCGGGCACGGTAATAATCAAGGCGACAGAGGATAGAGATTTTGAATTTGAGAACATAAGGTTAGATATTTCAGATAACGGCGATGGAATACCGCCCGAAATCGCCGGGCAATTGTTCAACGAATTCATCAACAGCAGAAAACCGAACGGCAACGGTATCGGATTGGTAATATGCAAAGAAATTGTGGACCGCCACGGCGGGAGGATTTTCCTCTCGAAAACCTCCGAGCATGGAACGACCTTTTCAATAGTCCTGCCCAGGAAAGATGAAAGACAGAATAGCAGTAATTGACGATCACGCGGACTCGCTGGAGATCCTGCGTGAAGCCCTTTCCCCGACCTATCAGGTCGAGACATTCTCGGACCCGGTGGCCGCGATGGCGAAAATCAAGGGAGGAGGTTTCTCGGCCGTAGTCACGGACGTCATGATGCCGGGTCTGAACGGCGTAGAACTCATGAGCAGGCTTCTGGAATCCTCACCTACCCTTCCGGTAATACTTATCACTGCTTTTGGAACACTTGAAGCCGCGGCGAACACGATCAAGACCGGCGCTTTCGATTATCTCAGCAAGCCCCTCAACCTGAATGAAATACGACTTGTTGTTTCAAACGCCGTATCGCATTTCCACGTCGCTGAGGATGCCAAGCGGGTCAGTGGAAACGAGGTAGAGCAGCCGAATGTGTCAAACGTCGTCGGGAAGAGCGATAAGATGCTCAGGGTATTTAAGGTTATCGGGCGGGCAGGTCCAACCAATTCGAGCATCCTGATCCAAGGTGAGAGCGGCACAGGAAAGGAAATCGTGGCAAGATCCATCCACCTCAACAGCCCGCGGGCTGAGAAACCGTTCGTTCCCATAAACGTAGCAGCCATACCGGAGCAGCTCCTGGAAGCGGAGTTATTCGGACACGAAAAGGGAGCTTTCACCGGCGCTCTCTTCGCCAGGGATGGATTGTTCACGGAAGCTGAAGGAGGAACGCTATTCCTCGATGAAGTCGGGGAGATTCCCCTTCAGCTCCAGCCGAAGTTGCTGAGGGTATTGCAGGAACATGAGGTTAGAAGGATCGGGAGCAGCGTTTCGAGGATTGTCGACGTTCGGATAATCGCCGCGACAAACCGGAACCTCGAGGACCTTGTAAGAGAAAAACAGTTTCGCGAAGATTTATTCTACCGTCTCAGCGTTATCAAGATTGAACTCCCTCCCCTTCGGGAAAGGAGAGAAGATATACCCCTTCTCGCGGAGTATTTCATAAAAAAATACAACGCCCAGCATAACAAGCAGGTAACAGGCATTGCTGCGGATCTCCTCACGAAGATTGAAAACCTCGACTGGCCCGGAAACGTGCGCGAGCTTGAGAATTTCATAGATCGCGCGGTCGCCCTCGCGACCGGCCCCGTGCTTACAGTCAGTGACACGGAACTCCCCTCGACCAGGAAAACCGGCGGTGGCTGGAAGGACAATTTACCATCGAACCTGACCCTCGACGAGCTGGAATCGGAGTACATAAAGCACGTGTTGAAGTCCTGCGACGACAACTATGTCACGGCGGCAGAAATCCTCGGGATCAATAAAAGTACGCTCTACAGAAAGCTGGGTAAGCCGAATAAGTGAGAACACCCTCGACACTCCTCTCACTTTTTGCGGGCCTGCTCGTTTTTTCCTTGTCCGCTTCCCTTCATGCAAAAGAGACCAGGGCCGAACGCCTTCTCAGGCGGGAAATCAACTACATGATCTCCCGAAGCAAGTCTCCGGGGACCATCAAGGCTATCGAAGTCTATTCCAGAAGCCAACGCAGAATGATATTCCGGTCCCACGCCGGACTTCTCCTTCACCCGGCCAGCAACCTTAAGATCGTAACGACATCATTCGCCCTTCACAGCCTCGGGAGCGACTACGTGTTCACTACCCCGTTCGAGGCCGCGGGTATTCAACGGTCCGACAGTCTGTTGGGAGATCTGGTAGTTACGGGAAAAGGCGATCCGATCCTGAGCTTGAGGGATTTGGATTCCGCGGCGAAATCCATATATGACAGCGGGATACGCGTTGTAACGGGCAACCTCGTAATCGACGTATCAAGATTTGATTCTCTGCAATGGGGGGCTGGCTGGATGTGGGATGACGAACCCGAGCCTTACGCCATGTTTATCAACGCTGCGTCATTTGACCACGATGTGGTCACTGTCAGCGTCTCTCTCGACTCCTCCGGCCGCAACCTTGACGTAGAAACAGATCCGCCGACAAGTTTTATTAAAGTGCAGAACAATGCCGCACGCGGACTGATCGACAGCGTTTCGGTTACACGTGAATTGCTTGCCGGTGTCAATACAATTGTTGTAACTGGGACGTATACAAACGCTTTTTCTCCGGATAGTTACCAGTTCTCTGTCAGGCATCCTGGAGCATATTTTGGTACTGTCCTGTCGGAACTTCTGAAAAGCCGGGGCGTGCAAGTGTGCGGTCATCTCGTGGTATCGCGAGACTATCCCGATCAAGGCCCGCGAGTCCGGGTTTTCAGCCTCTCACATTCAATCGACACTGTTCTCACGTACACCAACAAGATTTCGGACAACCTTGGGGCGGAATGTTTGCTCCGAGAGGTACCGATGGCCACGGCCACAGAAGAGGGAAGCGCTAAGAACGGCATTAAACTGGAAGAGAAGTTCCTTCAACTCTGCGGAGTCGACTCCACCCAATATTACATAGTGGATGGTTCAGGCGTATCGCATTATAACCTGATTACGCCGGACGCCATCGTTAAAATCCTCCGTTTCGATCTTGACCAGTCTTACTCCGGACTCTTCTTCAACAGCCTCCCCATCGCCGGCGAGGATGGCACCCTGAAGGACCGCATGACACAGGAATACGTTGAAGGAAAGGTGCATGCGAAGACCGGTTCTCTCAGCGGCGTGAGTACGCTCTCCGGATATATTGTAGCTCCCCGGGACACGCTCGTTTTTTCCATGATGATGCAGAATTTTGCAGTAAGCAGCGATTCTATGGAGGCCCTTCAAGACAGCATCTGTTCCGTACTTGCCCAATACAATTACAACGCTCGATCGTTCGCCCAAAGTCTCCGGAGATACGGGATCGGCACATACGGGATGGTGCGCCGTACACCACGAGCAGCCGTGCGGCGCAAGAAGCCCGCATCCGCCCCCCTAAGCCAACCGCAACGGAAAAAAGAAGCCCCGGCCCAGGCAAAATAACGTTGAGCTTTTCCCTCAATTTCACTAAATTATGTGGCAAAATTTGATTATGACGCTGGCGTAGCTCAGTTGGTTAGAGCACTAGATTGTGGATCTAGGGGTCGCAGGTTCGAGTCCCGCCGCCAGTACTGTTTTAAGGGGGCTTCAGAAGTCGTTGTGAAGTGTGCTAAGTTCCTTCCATGTGGCAATCGGAAAAGGATTGCGAAGATGGAAGCAGGAGACCCTTCGGTGTCACTCGATTTACTTGTCCGCTCACTTCTGGTTTTGGGGGCATCGAAGAACTGCAAGGCCAATGGCAGATAACTAGTGTAATAACCCATAAATGTGTGCTTATTTTCGCCTTGGTCACCCTTCCAACCGCCATCTGGTACATAATCTGAGAATCGCTCATGTTCACCATATTCCCGATTTGCC